>JBARRC010000822.1:0-2715 GCA_049644045.1 Phycisphaerae bacterium | reverse complement strand
TTGGCCGTGGTATCAACATCGAGCACCAACGTACCACCGTAGAACGTGCTACCGTCGTCGGCCAGACCACCAGACCCAAGCTTCGTGCTTCCCCAAGCGAAATAAAGATCGCTGGTTGCCACCGCATCAATCCCGAGGAAGAGGTTCGGGGTTGTCCCCGTGTCCTGGAAGCCCGGGCAGCAGCCCGTGGGCGGATACCCCTCGACCCCAGTCTCGTCACACCACGAGCCGGCGCCCAGCTGCGCTACGCAGGACGCATCACGCTCAACATCATCGGCACCCACGCACGCTGGGTTCCACGGCGTCAGGAAGCCCGCGCAGCCGGTGTAGTAGCCGGCCGCGTCAACCGTCGCCTGCCACGTCTTGAGCAGCGCCGGAGCCCAGCTCTCGGCTTCGACCTGCAGCCAGACCTTCGCTCCGCCGGCTTCCATCGTGATCTCATTGCCGACAATCACCGCACCGGGATCGTCCGAAGACACCGGCACCAGCGAGAGGTAGGCTTCCGACATGGCATACGCGGTTGCGACGAACGACGCATAGTACGTCGGCGCGCCGTAGTACCAGGCGCCGGACGTATCGACCGCACCCGAGCTGCAGAACGTCGGATGACTGCAATCGTTGGTCGTGAGCATGTCAGCGTGGTCGCAGGCAGCGCCGGTATCACAGCACGTTCCTACGCCGTTGTTGTTGAACTGACCGTACTCATACACCTCCTCGACCGCGTCGGTGCAAGCAGTCGAGACCTCATCGCAACCAAACGCACCGCCGCCATTGCCGACGTCCGGCGCAAAGTACCACGACGCCAGCCAACCGATGCGGCAGCCGTCGAGTATTTCACACACCAGCCAGGGCTCGTCGTTCGGTATGGCGACCGGCGGGTCCATCGTGCAGACCAGCTTGTACATACCGGCGCAGCCCGTCTGGCTAGCCTCGTCCCACGGATCCGCCAGGCCACCTGTCAAGAGGCCCGGGCACAGACCGCAGTCGCTGTCATCGGCGCAGGCAAGGCCGTGACCGTACCCATCAACGCACAGTGGATTGGCACATGCAGGATCCGCCGGGCAATGCGTGCCGCCGACGATACCATCCTCCCAGCAACCCGCGGAGTCATAGCCACCCTGACGTAGATTGGTCCACGTGCACGTCGTATCCGCAATCGGATCGGCCGTCCCGCCTGCGGACGTGTCGTAAATCTCGAACGGGTCGCCGTCCCACAGCGTGCATCGAACCGACCCTTCTCCGAAACCGGTGACGCTGTTGTACCACGTCGTGTCATAGGCACAGAGAGCGTCGCCGGCCACGAACCCATTGCCCATGTTGAGCGGGTTGGACGCGAAGTTGCCGATGTCCATCCCCTTGCCGAACGGGTAGAAGTACCCACTGTCATTCGGCTGGCGATACACGGTGGCGTTGCAGGCGCTATCCGCGGCCACACGACCGTCGAGCACCGGGCTGCCATCGTTGTGCACCTCCCAGAGGGGGATGGGCACATTCAGCGGAAGCGGCTGTGCTCTGTCAGCCATTTGCGGCGGCAACGCCTCCAGGCTATGGATAACCTCATAGCCGACAAGCGTTTGCTTTGCCACCACGTTGTCCTGCGGGACCACGTCTTTGGTTACTCTACTGAGACGCTCCCCGCCGTACAAACTCACGCTAAAGGCGAACACGCCGATAGCGGCGACACCCATAAATGAGCGCCACTTACAGTTACCATTCATCTTCCAGTCCTCCTACACAGAGAAACATTCCAACATTCCAACACAATACGGCTTACTACGTCCTTCTTTGCAAAACTCTTCATGGAAACTCCGATAGTATTCCTCCGCAAAAACCTCCGAAACCTTCGGCACGGGTACACGCTCTCACCCCGGCCTCCACCAGACACCACATAACACGCTCTACCCTCCACCGCTGACACACAGCTTTTTTATCGTTAGCCTTACTACTGCATAATTCCGAAAAGCCTTGAACCTTCGGGGGGGGATGGGCCATCTTTAGCCCATCCCATCCCCGTCGGATTAGATACCTCCACTACACACCCACAACATCGACCTCACTACGGACACGGATCAATCGCCGGCGGACCAGTGAACGGATACGGCAGGCCGCGGAACGCATCGACGTCATACGAGATGTCGACGAAGTTGCAGAGCTTGTCAATGATGCCGGCCGGCGGATCACCTCCGATATCCACCCGCGACTTCTGCGGTGCACCGAACAGGTTTCTGAACTTGTCGACGATCGACGAGATGTCGTCGAAATTGGTGGCCCCGTTGGGCGAGCTCCAGCAATCCGTGTAGCCGTTCGGCTCGGTCTTGCAATTGGCCGGATTCGTGTAAAACTCACCAACCACGTCGCCCCACTTGCTCGTATTGATCACCAGCGGGTTGGAGTAGTTCCCCTCGGCGCTCGTGCTGCAGCTGTCGTCGATGGCCTGAACATGATAGATGCCGCTCGGCATGACGCTGCGCTGCGTGTCAAACACGTGGACATCACCATACCCGCTCCAGTCTCCCCAGTACGCATCCGCCTCGCACCCCAGCTCCGCGGCCCAGAAGTCCGGCGGGCTGGAGCCCGTGGTAGCGGCCTTCTCGGAGCGCGGCTCGGGTTGCTTGACCCACATCGTCCGACCGTCCGCGTAGTTGTGCGGTATGGGCAGGCTCACGAACTTTACGCGAAGCGCCACGTTGCGGGCTCGGCTGCCCACATGTGAGA
>JBARRC010000821.1:0-5940 GCA_049644045.1 Phycisphaerae bacterium | reverse complement strand
GCTCACCACAAAGCGGGCGTGGAACATGCTCGGAGGCGTGTCGATCGAGGGGATTATCACACATCACAGTGTGGTCTTCGAGCCGAACAAGCGGCTGATGCACGTGGCCTTCGCCGAGAACGGCAAGCACGCGCCCAAGTGTAAGGCCGTGACCCTCGACGTGGCCAAACTCCTGGCCGGCGACTACCCCGGCGGCAAGTAGCCCAGGCAGCTTCGCGGGCCGAACGCAGCCGGTCGCAGGTGGCTATGAACAGGCAAACCCAGCGGGCGTGCTTTATGATCTACTGGCGATGGCGGCGGCGAGGGGGTTGACGAAGTTGGGGACGACCTTCTGCATTGCGAGCTCGTCGGCGACGTCGAATAAATAAATATGGCCTTTCGCGTCGGCTCCGCGACGCGAAAGGCCATATCTGTTGAATCCACATTTTCACCCCCAAGAAGGCGGTTTCGCGCCGTCCAGAAGGACGAAAAAGATCAAAACCCGGATCACGGGTGCGGAAGTTGGGTTAGTCGTCGGGGTTCTTCGGTTTAAGGTCTTCGCGCAGCACTTCAATTAACACGTCTGTACAGTCATCGACCGTTTTCGGGTCCATCTCGGCGAAGATCGGCCAGTGCGAGTTAAGCAGCACCACGAACGCCAGGCGATTTTCGCCGTCGATGATGTAGCAGTGGATGCCGCCGACGCCTCCGCCGCCTAGGAACAGATACTCGGGCAACACGGCGTATTCATTCTCGACGGGATTCTCGCGGAGGTAGGTCGCGAAATCCTCTGCACTTTCGCGCAGCATTCTGGCCTGGTTGCTGTGCCACGGCCCCGTGACGGGCACCTGCTCCTGTGAGACGGTCACCTCCGCGAGATTATCATCGATAAGGAACTCGCCGATTCTCTCCGCGCCGTTTGCGTCGTAGGAGGCTTCCTGACCGTCGCGAACAAACGCGGGGAACACGGTAATGGAGGTGTTACCGAGGCTTCCCAGAAACGCGTCCTCGGCTGCCGGGTCAACCGGACCCGCGCAGCCCGCAACAAGGACAACAGCCATTCCCACGAAGGCGATTATACGGCTTACTTGTTTACGTGACTTCATGACGTTGCTCCTTAGTCTATTTCCGCCAGACACCAAACATGACGAATGCGAGCGGTCGCCGGGTTATAGCAGACTTCGTTTTCGTGTGGCCCGCCGAAGGCGCTTGGCGAGCCGCAGGCTTTAGCATGCGCGGAGGTCCGCGCGGTCTGAAGGCCGCGGCTCGCTTAATGGTACCACCCACGTGGGGCGACGCAACGCGAAACCGAAGAACGCTGTGGGGCACGAGAGGCATTGAGACCCTACCGTAGATAACCCTTCATCCGTCTCGCGACCAGGCGTCCGCAGTCGTCAAACGTCTTGGGGTCTATGCTCTGGAAATCACCATGATGATCGTTCTGGAAATCGACGATTACCCATTCGCCCTGGCGATCGCAGACGACGAAATGCACCGCCCACGCACGCTCTCCGCTCGGGTGCATGATGTAGTCGGCCATAAGCGCGTAGTCGGCCTCGGGCGGGTTCTGCTTTACATGGGTCTGAAACGTGCGCGCCAACGCCCAGAGAAGTTTCTGCATGTCGCGCGCCGGTTCAATCTTCACGCGCAGCGGAGAGTCCACGGCACTGGCCTCACACAGCTTCTTGCTGCTCAGCAGCGTGGCGAGGTGAGCTGCGTCCTTCTCCCCGACCTCGTCGTCAGAAAGGCGAACGGGGTAAACCGCCACCTTGGCACTCCGACCGGCTTTCTTCATGACCGCCTGGCGCTGCTCGATAGCAGCCCATTCCGCCTTGTCTGGCCCCGGCGAGTTCTTGGCAAGCATCCGAGCGATTTTTCCCTCGCCGCTGTCGTCCCGCGCCGACTCGGGAATCCCCAACTGCGTCCGCACGCGCTCCGCCAGAAAGACGCAGCAGTCCATTGGACAATCCGGCTTGGCGCGCTTGAAATCTCGATCGGCCGGTGTCTGGAGGTCCACCAACACGCTTTGGCCGGTCCTGTCGACGATCACGCCGCGAATCTCCTTTGGCCCCGTGTCGGGGGTGCCGACGACCTCCGCATAGAGTGCGTACTCGGTCTTGATAGGGTTCTTGCGGACGAACTCGCCGAACAGCTCCCCGGCCTGGTCAAACGTGGCCTCCTTCGGCAGGCGGAAGACGACGTCGGTCCTTTCGAGGTTCGTCATGCCTGCCTGTTCCAGCAGCAGCGCTAGCACGTCCGCGACGTCTTTTTGCGCGCTGTCGCCCATGACTACAGGAAAGACCGTCAGTGAAGCCTTCGTTCCTTCCGCCTGCATGGCTTCGAGCCGCTTCTGTTGTTCGGGGGGCACCTGCTTGTTCGCCCCGCCCGCTCGACACGCCGGCACCAACGTGCCCACCACCAACGCCACCATGAATGCCGCCAACGGCATTCGGATGAAACCGTCATCTCTCATGACTTTCTCCTTGAGAACGTGCTCCATGGACTCTAAAGGTAAGTGTATACTTACACTCACGACAAAAAAACTACTTATCCGCCCCGACCATCCAGCAACAGCCGGCCGGCCTCACCGAGCATCCTTTTTCGCGCTGGACCGGTAAGCAAACCCAACTCGCGGCCGATGTTAGCTACATTGCCGAGCCCCACGATAGCCCACGCGGAAATCGTCCCATCAGGCGATCCGCTGCTTCCGGCACCATTACGGTGGGCCGCGACCTGTCCGCGAATAAAGCGGTGAAATCGACCGTACATCTTGCGCAGTGCGTCGCGAATCTCCGGGTCGTCGGTCTCGCCGAGACCTACAAAGATGATGCGGTGAAGCCCGGACTCCCCGTAGTGCTCCGACTCGTACCGCAGCAGTCGCTCCGCGGCACTTGCGTTGCCGGTAGTCTCGTTCAGAAGCTTCCGCCACGTGTTGGCCGATAGCTCGTACACATGCTCGATAGCAGCGACGAACATCGCCTTCTTGTCCGGCCAGAGGCGGTAGAGGATGTTCTCGCGCACCCCGCAACGATGCGCCAACTCGGCCGTTGTCGCCTTGCGATAGCCAAGCTCGGCAAAGGCTCGCGCGATGACCGGTACGAGCTGCTTGCGTCGTTGGGCTGTCTGGTTGGGTCGGGGCATGCTTCCTCTCGTACCTTGGCGGCCACCGGTTACGTAAGTATTCACTTACAAGGTAACACAAGAACGGTGACGAGTCAAATCCGTTTTGCGGATTTTACAAAAAAAAGGTTCTCCTCCGAATTAGTTGCCCACAAAAGGGCCTCTTGGCACCGTACGGGACCAGCATTCCGGTCGAGGTGCCCGAATAAATAGATATGGCTTTTCGCATCGCGCAGCCGACGCGAAAAGCCTATTGGACGAAGCGCCTCGCCGATCCTCAGGCCGCAGGCGTAGATCAGCGCGAAACAGCCGCGGTAGACTGGCTGTCTGATCGCGGCGATCAGGCGGCGGCAGTCCTGGTCGCTTTGCCATTCTGGTCGCTTTGCCATTTTGCCATTCGGGACAGCCACCAATTTCCTCGCTTCTCGCCTGTTACCTCTACCGCGCAGCGCGGCGCGTCGTTATCATATCACGTGGGATGGTCGCACGCTGACGCGCGTGGCCGGAAGGGGCGGCATGATGGCTGAACTGCTCATCACACTTACCGACGGGCGGAAGCTTCGCCACGTGCTCGGCAGCCAACCGGAGGTGATCGGTCGCGACGCCGCCTGCGAGATTCCCGTCGACGATGCGAGCGCGTCGCGGCGGCACGCCCGGTTCACGCCCACTCCCCACGGGTACATCGTCGAGGATCTGGGCAGCAAGAACGGCACGCTCGTCAATGACAAACCTTGTACCTCGCAACTCTTGAAGGACGGGGATCAGGTTCTCGTCGGCTCGGCGCTGGCGGTGTTTCGAGGGTCTGACCTGCCCTCGTCACAATCCGTGGTCATCGCCGATGAGGAACCGGTCAGCCACGCCACACGCTATGTCAGCCGCGATCAACGGCTGCTCCTCTCACAGCGGCGATTGCAGATGATCTATGAGCTAAGCGAGCGGCTTACAACGCTCCAAAGCCAGGATAATCTGCTTGAAAACGCGATGGACATCTGCTTCGAGACGCTGCATTTCGAGCGCGGCGCCGTTGGTGTACGTCGCCGGGATCAGCGCACCTTGGATTGGCACGTGGTTCGACATCTCAGCGGTACGGAAGGAGAGCTCACGATCAGCCGGACCCTGCTGCGCCGGGCGCTCGAGTACGGGGAGCGAGCCATCTTCACCGACGACGGCACAAGCACCACCGATCCGACGGTGAGCATGGTCCAGCACGGGATTCGCTCGGCCATGTGCGTCCCGCTCATTCTCAAGGACGAGATACTCGGCGTCATCTATGGCGACCGTGTCAGTACGTCCGCCTCGTACACGGACGAAGACATCGACTTTTTGGCCGGCATCGCCCAGCAGGTCAGCATCGGGTTGATCAACTGCCACCTCGTGGAAGACCAGCAGGAGATGATCCGCCTCAGGCACGACCTGCGCCTGGCCCGCACGATTCAGACGGGCCTGTTCCCCACCGACCTGCCCAACCGGGCCGAGCTGAACGTGGCTGCCATCAACGACCCCGGTGATCGCATCAGTGGCGATTACTATGACGTAATCGGAATGGAGGACGGTCGCATTTGGTGTTTGATCGCGGATGTCACCGGCGAGGGCGTACCGGCTGCGCTGCTCATGGCGAATCTACAAGCGGCTGTCCGCGTTACCATTGACGAAGCGGATGATCCCGGCACGTTGCTGGCGCGCTGGAACCGCCTGATCTGTCGGAACACCGATTCGTCCAAGTTCATCACCTGTCTGCTTGCGCTGCTTGATGTGAATCGTCACAACATCCGTTTCGCGAGCGCGGGGCATTGCACGCCCTTCATCATTCGCCCTGCCGAAAACACTCTGGAGGAATTACCCGCCGATGCAGGCTACCCCCTCGGGATCGTGGAGGAGAGCAACTTCACGACGGCCACGGTCGATCTGGGGCCGGACCCTTTTGTGTTCTTCTGCTATACCGACGGTGTCACCGAAGCAATGAACAGCGACGGTAATGTGTTCGGCCTTGACCGCCTGCGCCAAGCGCTCACGGAACATTGCGAGCTTGGCCCCCAGCCACTCGTCAAGCGGGTTCGCAAGAACGTCGCCCGTTTCACGGCGGGCGCGAAGCAAAGCGATGACATCACCCTGCTCGCGGTGCGGGTCGGGTAAACCGCCACACGGTAGCTGGTGTGATCAGTTCGTGCCGGGTGTTCCGAATGGCACCGACCGGCTGCTGATGCCGCACGACGTTCTCCAGAAAGAGGACCGTGTTCAGGGAGTGGACTCAGCGATTGCTGACACCGACTCACAACACGCCGGATCCGCATCGACCACCGGATCAAAGCGGCGCACTGCGAGGGTGAGATGTTTCGCGGCTTCGAGCGGATTCTGTTGGGACGGGACCCGATGGACGCGCAGCAGATCACGCAACGGATCTGCGGTGTATGCCCCATATCGCATGGGACTGCATCGGTGCGTGCTCAGGAAATGGCCTACGGGATCAGGCCCAGCCATAACGGACGATTGCTACAGAACCTTATCTTCGTGGCCAACTACCTTCAGTCCCACATCCTGCATTTTTATCACCTGGCCGCTCTTGACTTCGTCGACATCACGGCCGTGCTGAGCTACTCCGGGTCGGACCGAACGCTCAAGAAGGTGAAGGCCTGGGTTGAAGGGGCGCTGGCCCGAAAGGACAAGTACGCAGCGGCACCATTTCTGCCACGTTACGAAGGCGACTACGTCAAGGATGTGGACCGTAATGCCACACTTCTGCGTCATTACTTGGAGGCACTGGAGATGCGACGGCTATGCCATCAGATGGGGGCCGTCTTCGGTGCCAAGCTGCCGCATTCGACGGCCCTGGCATGCACCCAC
>JBARRC010000820.1:0-2268 GCA_049644045.1 Phycisphaerae bacterium | reverse complement strand
CGAGTCCGCGCGGGCTGAAGCCCGCGGCTCACTAGGGATAACCCTCGGTGACGGAACGCGTTCGCCCGGACTTGCCCAGGCGGCGATGGACGTGGTGCACGATGGTCGTGTTCGAGTCTTCCCAACGCGGTACACAAAGACCTATCTCGACTGGCTCGGCGAAAAACGCGACTGGTGCATCAGTAGACAACTGTGGTGGGGACATCGGATTCCGGTGTGGAGAAAGAGATGCAAATTGAGCGACGCCGTAAGGGAGGCACCTCTACTGGCACTCGTTGACATTCCGAAGGGCGACACCGGGTCGTCTACCTGGAGCGGGCAATGTCTTCGGAAGGAGCTAAGGTCTTTCGCAACCGATCAAACCAGGATCTGGGAAGACAAGCCAGGAGAAAGATGGCTAGAGCTGTTCGTCTGCGTTGGACCAGGCCGCCCGGAGTTTGAGGGCAAGCTTGAAGAAGATGCAGGGCTGGAACAAGACGAAGATGTTCTCGACACCTGGTTCAGTTCGGCACTGTGGCCGTTTAGTACGCTCGGCTGGCCGGGGGATGCGAATGGCGATAACGACCCAGACCTGGATAAAGTTCCCAACTGGGAAAAGGACAAGCAATATTATCCCGGTACCGTTCTGGTGACATCGCGCGACATTATCACGAACTGGGTTGCGCGGATGGTGATGTTCGGCCTTTATGCGATAGGCGAGATTCCCTTCGACTACGTGTACGTTCACCCGAAGATTCTCGACGGCCGGGGTGAGACGATGAGCAAGTCGAAGGGCAACGGCGTCGATCCGGTGGACATCCTCCATACCCACGGTGCGGATGCCCTTCGGTACACGATGGCCGACATGACCACCGAGACGCAGGACATCCGCATGCCCGTCGACTACGTCTGCCCGCACTGCGGCAGGCTCACCGACCAGGCGATCGCGCTTAAGGCGGAAGAGCAGGCCCGAAAATCGCGGGGCGAGAAGCTCAGGCGTAAGCTGCAACCGGCCGACTGCACCCGGGTCAAATGCTCGCACAAAGAGTGTGGTAAAGAGTTTGCCACGCAGTGGGCCGACGATTCCCTCAAACAGGAGCTTGGCCTTGCCCGCGATACTTCCGAGAAGTTCGACATCGGCCGGAACTTCTGCAACAAGCTGTGGAACGCCGCGCGGTTCGCCTTCATGAACCTCGAGGGGGCGCCGTGCAATCAGCTTGACACGGCAGCTCTACCGCCCGAGGACCGGTGGATTCTGTCACGTCTGTCACAAACCGTTCGTCGTTACCACGAGTGTATGAAAAACTACCAGTTCTCCGCGTCGGTCAAGGAACTCCGCGAGTTCTTCTGGGACTCGCTGTGCGACTGGTACATCGAGCTGACCAAACCGCGCATGACCACCGAGCCGCGGGCTTCAGCCCGCGCGGACATTCCCGGGCCGAAGGGCGATGGGGAAACCGAAAGCGCCACGGCCAGGCAGGTCCTCACCTTCTGCCTGGACCAGGTTCTCCGGTTGTTCCATCCAACCATCCCCTTCATCACCGAGCAACTGTGGCAGCAACTAAACACCGTCGCGCCTCGACGCGGTCTGCCCGGTATCGAGAACGCGGACCTATCGACGGACGGCATGTTGATCCGCGCCAAGTTCCCTCCGGAGGAAGGCTATCCCGCTCTCGAGGACGAGGGCATTCTTACGACGTTCGCCGAGTTGCAAGATGCCACGCGCGGCGTGCGCGAGCTTCGCGCGAATTGTGAGGTTTCGCCGAAGGACAAGGTCACGGTGACGGTTGTGGTGCCTGAAGAGCACATTGCGGTTTTCAAGACCCACGCCCACATCGTGCAGCACATGGCCAACATCGCCGAACTGCACGTACTTGCAGAAGCCAAGCGGCCGCGTAACGCCGGCAGCGTGACCATTCGCAACCTGCACATTTACGTTCATGACATCAGTAACGACGAGGCGGAACGCAAGCGAACGGCCAAAGCCCTGGAGCAAATCGAAAGGCAGATCAGCGGCAAGAATGCGAAGCTAGCTAATGAGAAGTTCATCGCCAATGCCAAGCCGGAGATCGTCGAAGCCGAGCGACAACGGCTGACAGACCTCCTCGCGCAGCGTAAGGGACTTCAGGAGCACATGGCCGAGCTGCGCGAGTGAAAGACACGAAAAAGGGGACGCAGCCAATCCTGTTCGGCACTCAGATTGCTCTGCCACAAACGCATCGCGCCCCACAGGACGTATTCGCGCCAGACTTTATTTGCGCTGGGGCACTTTATGGCGCATACTTAATG
>JBARRC010000819.1:0-4578 GCA_049644045.1 Phycisphaerae bacterium | reverse complement strand
CATTTTCACTTCTTATCGCACCTCCAGATGGTGGTCCTTCGTGCTGGCAAGACCGGCCCCGGGGCGTTGTACGTTCAAGCGCTTGCCTGCACAACGCCGATATCCAATTGTTAATACGGGAGGCGAGGGGATTGCGCGCGGGCCTTTGAAGCTACGTAAGGGCACGGTATGAGTATTTCGCAGGCGAATATCGACGCGCTGTTCGCTGAGACGTCGGCGTCTGAAACGCCTTCGGTCAGTGGTTCCGCAGCCGGGACGGAGTCGCAACAACCCAGTGACCCCGCGGTCGGAGAAGAAGTATCGTCGTTGGCACCGGGCCAGGCCGCCTCGATACCCATACCCCAGCCGCGCGAGCCGGACATCAAGCGCATCTTAGGTCTGTCCGTGCCGGTGACCGTCATGCTGGCCGACCGGCCCCTGCCGATCGAAACCATTCTGGAAGTCACCGTGGGGACGATCATTGAGTTCGAGGTGATGTTTGACTCGGAGCTTTTACTTCAGGTCGCCGACCGGACGATAGGCTCCGGGCAGGCGGTCAAGGTCGGTGAAAACTTCGGTCTTCGCATCACCGCCATCGATACGGTACCCGGCCGCATTGATGCGCTTGGTGGGTAAAGGGGAGTAAAGGGGACGCAGTTCGTTTCTAAAAAGAGCTGCGTCCCCTTTTTTCTTTGCGCGCCAAGGCCAGGGCTTCCTCGCGTGCCGCGATCTGCTCGTTGAGCTGCGCCCGATACACCGCCTTTAGAATCTCGCCCATCCGCGGTCCGGGTGACATCCCCAGGTCGCACAGATCGGCGCCGGTCAGAAGCGGCGGGGGGGCCACACCCTCCGGTGGAATCGCGGCTGCACGTGTGCATACACGTTCGTAGGCCGCGCAATCCGCCTCCGTGGCGACAAGATCGACTTGGAGAAGATCGAGAAGCTGAGGCCAGGATTCCTCGGCCATCAAGAGCTTCAAATCGGCAAGCTCGAGCGAGCCTTCATCGCGCAAGGCCGGCAGGGAGTCAATCATCCAGACAACAGCGTCGGTCACGCGGTTGCTGAGTCGCAAAGCTCGGCAGATACTCTTGGCCTCATCCGGGCCGCGAGCATGGAGGACGGCCGTCATCGCCAGGGCTGCGTCAATCGGTTGTGGGGGCAGCGCGGCTAAGCGAGCTTGGATTCCCGCATCGTCATCAGCCCGATGGCGCCACGCCGTGGTCAGATGCTTGCAGAGGTCGAGTTCCACGAGCAATGACCAGCCGCGGGCACGCGCCGGATCGGTCAGGATCATTTCCAGCTCTATCCACACGCGTTCCGCGCTGATGTTTACCAGGTGCCGCGCCAGGCGTTTGATCGCTTGAGTCGTAGCCGGTTCAATCTCGAAACCCAAGCGCGCCGCGAAGCGGACGGCACGCAGCATGCGCAGGTGGTCCTCCGCGAAGCGGTGATCCGGGTCGCCGATTGTCCGTATAATGCCGGCCTCGAGGTCCGACCGGCCGTCAACGTAGTCGATCACACGGTCGTCGATCGGATCGAAGAACAGGCCGTTGATCGTAAAATCCCGCCGGCGGGCGTCCTGCTCATCGGAGCCGAAGGTGACGACATCGGGGTGGCGCCCGTCCGAGTAGGGACCGTCGGTGCGGAACGTAGCCACTTCGATGTCATGGCCGAACTTGCGGACGAGCATGACACCGAACTTCGCACCCACCTGACGGGAGCGGGGGAAAATCTGCTTGACGCGTTCAGGGGTCGCATCGGTCGCAACGTCGTAGTCTTTTGGGGTCCGGTTTAGCAGCCGGTCTCGAACGCAGCCGCCCGCCAGAAGCGCAACATACCCCTTGGCGCGCAGCGTCTTGATCGTGTGCAGTGCAGCCTGCCAGGCATCGGGGTGTTGAGCGCTCATCGTACAAAAAAGGTGATCGAGTTGGTGCCGAACGTTCGCTGATCCACAATCCGCCAGAGATCCGTCGCTTGTGCTTCATAGCGTGCCGTCACGCTGTGGTGAAGCACGACCAACGGTTTATCATCATCGGGCCGGCCCATGCGTGCCAGGTATCGTCTCACCGCCCCGTTTTCGGAGGTATCCTGCGAGTCACGATACGGAGGGTCGAGGAACACCAGATCGAACGGATGTTCATCCGGATCCGATACCGCATGCCGCCATGCATCCCGCGTTACCACAGTCGCGGCCTCGCCGGCGCCCAGCGCCTCGATGTTTCGGCGTAGTGCGTTGAGCGCCTGACGGTCGCGTTCAAAAAAACAGCAAGTAGCGGCACCGCGCGAAAGCGCCTCCAACCCTATCGAGCCACTTCCCGCGAAGACGTCCGCGACAAGGAGCGAGGGCAGGGTGCCAAGGCAACCAAAATGCGACCCGAGGATACTGAAGACGGCCTCCTTGACGCGGTCGGGCATTGGCCTGGTGCTTTCCGTGTGCGGACGCACCAGACGCCTTGATCGCCACCGACCTGCGATGATTCTCATGTTGTTGGCACAGGGCTGTCGCCGTGCTGCGTTGACCATGAGTAAACCCGAACGTTATAATCCGCGGTCGCGGGCTTGTTGGCAAGGGGCGGCCTATGGGATCGATTCTGTGTGAACACTGTGCAGCCGCGTGCTGCCGTTATCTCGCCCTACCGCTCGATAAGCCGACTACGGCGCGGGATTACGACGATATTCGGTGGTACCTGATGCACGAGCGCGTCACCGTGTTCGTTGAAGAGGGCGACTGGTACATCCAGTACCAGACGCAGTGCAAGAACCTGGGGGCCGACAACCTGTGCACGATCTACGAAACGAGACCGGAGATCTGCCGGGAGTATAAGGCCGACTCGTGTGACTACAGCGGCAGTGCCTATGGCTACGATCACCTCTTCACCCATCCCAAGCAGGTCGAAGAATATTATCGCGAAAAGACCGGGAAGAAGCTCGGTGCCCCGAAGGCGACCTGTCCCAAGCAACGGCCCAAGTCACGCAAGAAGAAAAAGACCGCATGATATGGCTTGTTCCAGAAACCAACGACGGAAAGACCACCACCTGCTCCTTCTCGCCCTTGCCACAACCGGCGTAGGGGGGTGCATTTCGGGGTCACTGGCATCGAATACGGGTCCACATCCGCCCGGCTGTATCTGGTCGGACGCGAGCCGGCAGAGAGTGCATGTCGGTGAGGAGGTTCGGTTTGACTTCGTGCTGCAGGGCCTGTTCCGACGATTCGTTCCACCGCTCGGACTCGCGGACTATTGCATCGCGACCGTCGGCAGCGAACGTATCGAGGCGGAGCCGAACACCGTCGGCCATTTTCAATTCACCTACACCTTCGATCACGTAACGCCGGGCGAGAAAGTGAAGGTCCAGGCCACGGCCTACCGGCAGCGCGGCGGACGCGACTTTATGAGAGTCCGCGGGCGCTGGCTGCACAGTGACAGCCCCTATGACCTACCTGACCAGAAAACCGCTAAAGACTCCATCCGGTTCATCGTATACGAGGTCCCGATCGAGCTGAGCATGGTTCAGCCGCCCGATGATCTCGAGCCCGAAAGCGGTGTGTTGCGGATCCGGCGTACCGACGGATCGATCACGCCGGTTTACATCGACCGCCCGCACCGTCCCGGCTTTGCAATCACCGGGCCCGGGGCAGACGGCCACTACCGCATCCGGTACACACCGAAGGGCGCAGAGCTGAATCCGATCGGAACCACCGACGTCGAATTCGTGATTTACGACACCGCGGGCAACCCACACTATGCATCCACAACGCTTGATACGCCCTGAGGCTGCGGGCCGGCGCGAGCACGCGTGCGCGAAGCGTGGGGAAAGATATGGCCCAACGTCACATTCACTATGAGGCCGCGTTTGAAGACTACGTGCGATCGCGCGGCTGGCCCTACATACCCGTGGACGAGCAGAAGAAGGCCATCTTCGCCGGAGCACGCATTAAATCCTTCGATTTCCTGGTCTATCAACCTGGAAAGAAGCCCTGGTTGGTCGACGTCAAAGGTCGAAAATTTCCCTACGAGGCGAAGGGCGGTAAGCGATACTGGGAGAACTGGGTCACGCGCGGCGACCTGGAGGGCTTGCGCCGATGGCAGAGCGTGTTCGGGGACGAGTTCGAGCCGGGTCTGGTGTTTGTCTACTGGCTTGTCGGTACGCCGCAGCGCGAGCCGACCTCCGAAATCCACGTTTTCCGGGGCGAATACTATGCCTTCTTGTGGATATCCGCCTTGGATTACGCCGCCCACGCCCGCCAGCGATCACCGAAGTGGGATACGATCACCGTACCGACCAAAGCGTTTCGCAGCCTCGTGAAACCACTGCATGAAAGCGATTGATTTCTGCGCTGACAGGGAGGTATCCCATTGACTCGTTCGGATACCCCCCCTAACAGGCCATACCCGTACGCCTGCCTATTCCACCCGGTGGTACCTGTAGGCACCGCTTTCGGTGGTGGGTGGCCCACCTCCTTTGGAGGTGGGGGAGGCGATGATCGTCGGCGGATCGCATCACCAGATGATCGGCCAGCTTCCGTCCCAGTCCATTCTCAGCACCGATTCGTCTGCGAACTCGTAGTAGCGATAACTGCTCCAAGGCCAATCCTCAGCC
>JBARRC010000818.1:0-6406 GCA_049644045.1 Phycisphaerae bacterium | reverse complement strand
GCCGCCATCGCTACCCGCTCATGCACGCCCCGCGGGACGAGCTGCGTGCGGCGATCGGAAAAACGTAAGTGCTTGGCGGAACAGAGATCGGCGACGGCAGTGCCATTCGTATGATGTCCCCCGATTCTGCACGTCCAGACTGTAGGACGTGTGCGTGTTTAACGTCCCCCCTTGCCAAGGGGGGGGATAGAGGGGGGTTCGTTGGCCTGCAACGCCCCGATCCGCCTGTGGTGGGGACCTATCAATCCGATTCAGGCACGGGTCAGGAGGGCGAACACTTCGCGGTTGCCGGCGTGGCCGAGGATCGGGCTGGGAAAGGTGTCGCACACCGCCCAGCCCATGACGGCGAACCCATTAACGACCGTTATCGCGGGCCTCGGCTGAAATGGGCAGTTGGTGAAACGCTTTCGCAAGCATGGCGAGGCCATGTTTCAATTCCTATTGCCGTAGCGGCGAAAAGCCGGTATTTGATCGACCGGGGATGCGAAGCCATTGGGAGGACTGGAGGGGTTGGGCTACGCTCTTCATGTTCCGCCCCAAGCGTCCGATATTGTCTTCAGAGAGTCCCGCCCTCGTGCCGCATCCGCAGTTGCGCAACAGGAGGGCAACGTGGAGTGTGAAACCGGAGGATGGAAGAGAGGAATCATCATGAGAACCGTATCGTTAGCGTTGTTGACCGTCGTTTTCTCCGGGGGTGCCGGGTCGTCGCTTCCTGCGAATCAGGAAGGCCCGCCTGAAGGCGAATCGGGTAAGGAGAAGCTCATGTCGGCGGAAACATTCGCCGGCCTCAAGCTGCGTTCGATCGGCCCGGCGCTGATGTCCGGGCGCATCGGCGATTTCGCGGTGAACCCCAAGAACCGAAGCCACTACTTCGTTGCGGTCTGCTCGGGCGGGGTATGGAAGACCGCCAACGCCGGGACGACCTGGACGCCGGTCTTTGACGGCCAGGGATCGTACTCGATCGGCTGTGTCACCATGGACCCGGGCAACCCGAACGTCGTATGGGTTGGCACGGGTGAGAACAACAGCCAGCGCAGCGTCGGGTTCGGTGATGGAGTTTATCGCACGCGCGACGGCGGCAAGCACTGGGAAAACATGGGCCTCAAGGAATCCGAGCACATTGGCATGATCGTGATCGACCCGCGTGACTCGGACACGGTGTACGTCGCGGCGCAAGGGCCGTTGTGGCGGGCCGGCGGCGAACGCGGGTTGTACAAGAGCGCCGACGGCGGCAAAACCTGGAATCGCATTCTCCACATCAGTGATGACACCGGGGTAAACGAGGTTCACATGGACCCGCGTGATCCGGATGTGCTCTACGCATCGTCGTATCAGCGGCGGCGGCGGGTATGGACGCTGATCGACGGCGGCCCCGAATCGGCGATCCATAAATCCACCGACGCCGGCGCGACGTGGCGGAAGATCACCCACGGCATTCCCAAGGTGGACAAGGGCCGGATCGGCCTGTGCGTTTCGCCGGCCAACCCCGATGTCGTATACGCGATCATCGAAGCGGCGGATGACGAGGGCGGGTTCTTCCGGTCCACCGATCGGGGTGAGACCTGGGAAAAGCGCAACAAGTACATGACCACAAGCCCGCAGTACTACAACGAGATCGTCTGCGACCCGATCGAGGTGGATCGCGTTTATACGCTCGACACGTTCATGCACGTGACTGAAGACGGCGGCAAGGACTTCAAGCGCATGCCGCGACAACACCGACATGTGGACGATCACGCCCTGTGGATCGATCCCGAGAATAACGACTATCTGCTGGTCGGATGCGACGGCGGCGTATACGAGAGCTTTGATCGCGGGGAGAACTGGAGCTACAAGGCCAATCTGCCCGTAACCCAGTTCTACCGCGTCAGCGTCGACAACTCCACGCCGTTCTACTACGTGTACGGAGGCACCCAGGACAACAGTACTGAGGGCGGGCCATCGCGCACAAAGAGCCCGGCCGGCATCACCAACGAAGACTGGTTCATCACCGTGGGCGGGGACGGGTATGAGACCCAAGTCGATCCGGAAGATCCCAACATCGTCTACAGTCTGTGGCAGTACGGTGGCCTGGTCCGCCATGATCGACGCAGTGGTGAAGTCGTCGACATCAAACCGCGCGAAGCACCTGGAGAGGAAGAATACCGCTGGAACTGGGACACGCCGTTGATCATCAGCCCGCACAACCATAAGCGTTTGTACGTGGCTGCCAACAGGCTGTTCCGGTCGGACGATCGCGGAAACAGTTGGACCGTCATCAGCGGCGAGCTTTCCCGTGGCCTGGATCGCAACGCGCTCGAGGTCATGGGGAAGATTCAAAGTGTCGATGCCGTGTCCAAGCATCTGAACACGTCGCTGTACGGGAATGCCGTTGCCTTGATCGAATCACCGCTTGTGGAGGGGTTGATCTATGTGGGTACGGATGACGGCTTGATCCACGTGACCGAGGACGGCGGTAAGAACTGGCGCCGTATCGCGTTGTTCCCGGGCGTGCCCGACATGACATACGTCAGTCGGCTGGAAGCCTCGCAGCACGCCCCCGACACCGTGTTCGCGGCGTTTGACAACCACAAGAACGGCGATTTCAAGCCGTACATCCTGAAGAGTACCGACCGCGGGGAGACGTGGGTTTCGATCGCCGGCGATCTGCCCGAGCGGGACACCGTGTACGCGTCGGCTGAGGATCATGAGAATCCCGAACTGCTCTTCGCAGGCACCGAATTCGGTGCGTACTTCACGGTGGACGGCGGGGCGCACTGGATCAGGCTTAAAGGAGGTGTGCCGACGATCGCCGTCCGCGACCTTGCCATCCAGAAGCGCGAGAGCGACCTTGTTCTGGGTACCTTTGGCCGCGGCTTTTACATTCTCGACGACTACACGCCACTCAGACTCGTGAGCAAGGAATACCTCGAAGGCGGCCCATCACTGTTCCCGGTCAAGCCTGCCTTGCGTTACATCGAGACCAGCCGGCTTGGTGGGTCGTCGGGCAAGGGATCACAAGGCGCATCCTTCTACGCGGCTCCCAACCCGCCGTACGGTGCCGTGTTTACTTATTATCTGAAGGAGAAGGTCACCACACGGAAAGAGCAGCGGAAAGAGGCGGAGAAGAAGGCCGAGAAAGCGGGCACTCCCGTGAAATACCCGACAATCGAGGAGTTGCGTGCGGAAGATGAAGAGAAGGAACCCTCGGTGGTCCTGATCGTGCGGGACGACTCGGGCGAGATTGTGCGCCGGATCACCGGCCCCCGCGAGAAAGGTATCCATCGGGTTGCGTGGGACCTGCGCTATCCGGCATCAACACCGACCGTACTGAAGCCGCCGACCGATCTGCCGCCCTGGGTACGACCACCGGCCGGTCCGCTCGCCTTGCCGGGAACCTACACCGTCACGCTAACCAGCGAGGTCGACGGCGAGATCACGGAAATGACCGGGCCCGAGTCGTTCGACGTCATTCCGCTCGAGCTCGCCACGTTCGCCGCAAAGGATCGTGCCGAAGTGATGGCATTCCATAAGAAGGTCGCGCGTCTGCAACGCGCGGTGCGCGGGACGCTCAAAGCTGCAGACGAGGCCCAGACCCGTATCGCCCACATTCGCAAGGCGTTCCTCGATACCCCGGCCGCAGACCGCGCACTGCTTGGCGAAATCCACAGCCTTGGGCAACGGCTCAATGCAATTCTCACAAAGCTGCGGGGCGACCGCACCGTCGGCAAGCGGCAGGATACCATGCCACCTTCCATCAATGAGCGGGTTCAGGTCGCCATGCAGTGGTACGTGACCTCGCCGCCGACACAGACCCAGCGAGATGCTTACGAGCACGCCGCCACGGAATTCGCGGAGCTGCTGGCCGACCTGCGCGGTCTGATGGAGGAGGATCTCACCCGGCTCGAAGAGAAGCTCGAGGCCGCCGGGGCACCGTGGACGCCCGGGCGCATCCCGGGTTGGGAGAAGGAGTAAGCCGCTGCGCTATCCCGGATAACTCACCGCGGAGCACGCAGAGATCGCAGAGGGGCGGAAAGATAAACACGTTACGGTGAACCGAGCGGTTTACACACTGTTGAGACGGAACGCTCTGTGATTCTGCCATAACTTCTTCTCTAACAATACTCTGCGTTCTCTGCGCTCTCTGTGGTTTGAATAATCTGCGCGATCGGGACTTGTCTTATCAGATGGAGTCAGGAGGTCTTGCGCTTCGAGGTCTTAATAACATACCGGCTGCGCTGCAGGGGTATAAGGGGGCCCTACGGCGATGGAGACGACTCTTCATCACCTTGACCGATGAGGAAAATGCGGTTCTTGCCGGCGCGTTTGGCGGCGAGTAGCGCTTCGTCGGCCCGCGTGATGAGGGCCTGGCGTGTTGAACCATTCCATGGAAACGTCGCGATCCCACCACTGATGGTCAAATGCCCCTCCCCCGACGGGCCGAGGCAAGGGAACCGCTGAGAACGCAAGTCCTCGTTGAAGCGTTCCAAAACCGCCAGCGCACAATCAGGGTGCTTGGAGCCGGTGACTCGCGGCCCCTCGGAATCCCAGAACACGACGGCGAACTCGTCACCGCCGTAGCGGGCTACGATGTCCTGCTCACGGCAGTGCTTCCGGAAGAGTTCGCCGGTGATGCGGATGATCTCATCGCCCGCGTCGTGACCATATGTGTCGTTATAGCTTTTGAAATCATCCACGTCGAAGAGCAGAAGCGTGACGTGGAATCGCTCATCAGCGGCCCGCGCGAGAATCTCGTCGAGCTTTTCGTACAGGTAGCGGCGGTTCGGCAAACCGCTGCATTCGTCGGTGACGGCGAGCCGACGCCACTGTCGCTGCTTCGAGGCCGCCTCCAGAATGTGACCCACCAGTGTCGCATAATGCGTCAGTTTCCGCGCGTCGCCGGGCGTGTAGGGGCCGTCGACTCGCTCACCGACGGTCAACTGGCCGATCACACCGGCCGCCGCCTCGAGCGGCGCGCTTAAGACCGGTTTGCTTACGACATCCCCCGACGTGCCCACAGCGCCTTCCACGACGACCGTCGCGCCACGCGCGCTCAACGCGATGCGTATCAGCGAAGCAATTCTTTGGACCAGCACCATCGGCTTTTCGTTGATCCCGGCCAGGGCCTCGCTGAGTTGCCCGAGTTCCTCCATCGAGGCGGCGGGTACGGCCGTCAGCATGGGAGCCGTGGCCGTGCTCACACGCGTATAGCCGATGGCGGCGTCCAGGGCTTCGCTCTCCAGAGGGTAGAGCACGTAATCGTCCGCGCCACCTGCGAGCACGCGACGTGTAACCGGCTCGAACTCCGGCGTGCAACAGAGGATCAACTTCGTGTCCGGTCCGGCGGCTTCACGAAGCCCGGCGACGGCGTTGTCAAGCTGCGTCAATGACGGATCAACGCATGCCAGAACGGCGCGGGCCGGGCGCCGAGCCAACTCGGCGATGCCGGACAGATAACTCGGGGACGTCGCAATGCGCCACTCGGAATAGCTGGACCGCAACTCGTCGACCCAGGTACCGCCAAAACAGTCGCCAACGACGAGCAACCGATCGTGATCGAACGAATCCGCGGTAGGACCGACCTTGGATATCACGACGGAGCTCCCGCATCATCACGTTCGTTGTGGCCGGTCGCGTCGGGTTCCTCAGGCGCGATCGACGCGATGTCATCACCGAGGAGTGCCCGCAACTCAGCCTCTGTCAGCAACGGTTCGCGAGGGAACGATGGCGGCTTGACGGGTTCGGGTGCTCGGGCCCGGCCGGGTGATGGCTGACGACGTCGGGGGGGTGTGCGTGCCGGCGTGTCAGCGTAGCGCAGCCACGGGACCCGAACGGGGTCCCTGCGGATCTCCTCGTCGGTTCTTTTAAGCCCATCCGGTTCAGCCGGAACCTCGGCGGCAGGTTGGTTTGGAACTTCCGCACGGCCCGGTTCTCGGACTGAAGTCTCGGTCGACTCTACGCCCACGGCAGATGGTTTGAGCGATGTCGCACTAGCGGCAGCGTCCGAACGAATCGGTTTCGGAGGCGCCGATACCGCGGCTTTGGCAAGCTCGCGGATCATCTCCTCGGTAACGCGGCCAGCGGCCCCCAGCTCAACCGCCCGGGTAATCCGCGCCGTCGAGCGTTCGTCACCGTAGACGTGCACGCTTACCCCACGACATGATCGCGATGCGATGGAGAAAAATTCAAGCTCGGCTGAACCCAGGCCATCCACGCACACGATCACAGCCCGCAACGCGTCGGACCAGCTCCGGCAGAGCCGTGCAAGACCGCGATACACATCGCCGCACACATCCACCTGGAGCGACGTCGCTGCCAGCAGCGCGTCCATCTTATCGGCGGATGCACTCTGAGACGGATCCACCCGGATGTGGAACACCGTCGTTAACGGGTTGATCGTCGCATTGGACACGATACGACTCACTCA
>JBARRC010000817.1:0-3990 GCA_049644045.1 Phycisphaerae bacterium | reverse complement strand
GGAGTGCCCTCAATGTATCTTCCCGTCCTTCAGGATTCCAGGCTGTACGAGTTTCTTTTTAACGTCGACCAGGACCTGGCCTGTGAGGCCCGGCGGTCGAAGTGCCGGTTCTGCGGGGCTGTGCTGCCCGGTTTGCCTGGTCGCCATCGAGAAGGAAGACGCGTCGCTCAAAGGCGTTGTGCCCAAGGACTACGCCCGACCCTCGCTGGACAACGCCGATTTTCGCAGGCCCGCAACTCTTCTTGATTCCACTCACTTCTTTGCGCCTTTAGGCCGTTTTTGATGGGTCTTGCGTCGATTTATACCCCTTGACATAGGCAAGTAATAAGACAGCTTGTGGGCTGCCTCCCTAACTTTCACAATCGTGCCTGTCGCAGTGCATTCCCACAAGGGAACCGTATAGGCGGCTCTTCAGGGGGCTGTGCACCAATCGTGGTGGTGACGCCCTTACCATCAAGACGCGATACCAAGGGAGGACTATTTTACATTGGGCTCACTTCATCGTAGGGTCTTTGTTCCAATCCCCTGTATTGATCAAGAAATCGTCCGCCTACACCCGTAACAATAGGTGCTAATACATCCTGCGAAAATCGGCGATGACGCTCGTCGGGGCGTCCGGGTTGTCCAGGATTAATCGGCTACCGTACGAGATCGTCCACCCTGGGCCCAAATCAAACCCCGCCCCGGCCGTCAGATCGATCGCGGAGTCCACGTTGGCTGCGTTGTGGTAAAGCACCATCGAGATGCCGGGTCCCTTGCCGGACCAGTTCACGATCGGGATAGCCGTTAGCAGGTTCCCGTGACGGGTGTTCAACGTGGAATAGGTCGAGACCGGAATCTCGACCTCCCACGCCCGCGCGGAGCCCGGCTCGGGTAACGGGGGTCCGCATTTGGGAGGTGGACCGCCGCCCTCACCAGCGTGTGAGACCAACCCAACCACGGCCAACAGCCCCGCCAGCGCGACGAGCCCGACGCACGGAACGAGGATTCAGGCGTATCGCCGTTTCGCCCGGTCAACGTTGCTGTTTGAAACCTCTCGACGGCACTGCGAGTGTCTTGTGTGAGACATAATGATCCCCTTTGCGCGTTTGGAACTGGATTCTACCTGGGCCAGCAGGATGGAGGGACGACGCCTCTCCCAATCCTACCCCTCTTCACAACGGTTGTCACCCCAAAGTTACGCACGAAGCTCTTTCAGGTCAAGAGAGAACGACTTCAGTACAGCACAAAAAAACGGAGCACGGTGACATATCTATGTCACCGTGCCGCTCGGTTTGCCAGATTGCTGCGGTGGGACTGTAATCTTCCGCTGCTGCCGTAAAGACTTATCGCAGTCCTTCCGGGCCCGCACGGCCGGTCTGGGCGTGAGTGCTTGTGGCGATGGCTTTCGCGAGGTTTCTCCGGCCTGACATTCTGAACAACCGCCCGGACTCAGCGAGCCTCGTCAAACAATGGTGTGCATCGTGTGACTGTGACCCTGGCCGTTTATCCGCCGCCGGTAGGACTCCGCGCCAACGCAAGGCCAATTTGTGATCCGTACGGCGGACCCTACGTTTCCGGCAACCAGGGCATCAGCGCTCGGACGTTCTTACCCGCACGTTCGTAAAGCGTGTCCACGTCGGCATCGTGCAGCTTTTTGAGCCTTTTACCGCCGGTGCGGTGTTCGTTGATCCACTCTTTCGCGAACGCACCACTGCGGACCTCGCCGAGAATGCGCTTCATCTCCTCCCGGGTTGCGCTGGTGATGACCCTGGGCCCTCGGGATAGACCACCGTACTCAGCCGTGTTGGAGACGGCGTCGCGCATACCGGTCAGACCACGCTCGTAGAGAAGATCGACAACCTGCTTGAGTTCGTGGACACATTCGAGGTAGGCGAACTCGGGTTCGTAGCCGGCTTCAACAAGGGTTTCAAACGCGGCTTTGGTCAAGGCTGTTAAACCTCCGCAGAGGACGACCTGCTCACCGAAGAGATCCGTCTCGGTTTCGCAGGCGAAGGTTGTTTCGACAACGCCGGCGCGGGTGGAGCCGATGCCGGCTGCCCAGGCGAGCGCGGTTCGTCTGGCATGACCGCTTGCATCCTGATGGATCGCAAGCAATGCCGGCAGGCCCTTGCCCTCTACGTACAACGAGCGAAGCAGTGTTCCCGGTCCTTTCGGGGCGATCATCACGACATCGACGTCGGCGGGCGGCTTGATGAGACCGAATCGGATGTTGAAGCCGTGAACGAAGCCGAGTGTTTGACCGGCGTGCAGGGCCGGGGCGATCTGTCGTTCGTAGATTTCCGATGCGCTCTCGTCGGGTAGCGTGAGGATCACGAGATGGGCCGCCGCGATCACCTCCCCCACCGCTTCTGGTGTAAACCCATCTTCCCTGGCACGATCGCCGCTCTTGCCCGGCCGCTGCCCGATGATGACGTCAATCCCGGAGTCACGAAGGTTGAGGGCGTGTGCCCGGCCTTGGTTGCCGTGACCGATGACCGCGACGCAAACGTCACGAAACGTGTCCAGGTCCACGTCTTTATCCCGGTAGATCGTTAACGTCATAGTCGTTCCCCGCGATAAATCCGCGTTGCGTTCGAATCACCGACGATCATAATACCTCCTTTCCAATACCGCCAGCGAACGACAACGGGAGTGCCGCGTGAAAGTGGAGAAGGACAACTTCTACGAGAATCTTGTGGCTGCACTTTCGGCCGACAGTGAGAGCGTGCTCGTTGACGCGCTGGCACACGCGCCTGCCCCCGACATCGCCGAATCTTTCGAGCTGCTCGATGACGAAGAACGCTCGCGGATTCTCTTTGCCCTACCTCCTCACACTGCGGCCGAAGTCGTGGTCATGCTCGACGAGGCGGTCCGTAGCGACATCGTCGAGGATCTCGACACCGAGTCACTGTGGGAGATCGTTTCCGAGCTGCCGCCCGACGATGCAGCCGATGTGCTCGCGGAGCTCTCGTCCGAAGAGGTGGTCGAGATTCTCGAGCACATGAAGGACGAGCAGTCCGACAAGATCGAGGGGCTGCTCGGGTATGACGAGGATACAGCCGGCGGCATCATGACGCCGGACATCGTGGCTGTCCCCGCCTCCAAGACGGTTGAAGACGCCGTCTCTTATGTCCGCGAGGCGACGAAGGAAGAAGACCTGCATGAGATCTACATTGTCGATGCGGATCAGAGACTCATCGGCACGGTACCGCTCCGCCGACTGGTGATCAACCCGCCGTCAACCAGGCTTGAAGACATCTGTGACCGTGACGTGGTGACCGTATACGCGGAAGACGACCAGGAGACCGTCGTCCAGATCATCCGGAAGTACGATGTGATGGCCGCGGCCGTCGTCGATGGGAATGATCGTCTGCTCGGGCGTATCACCCATGACGATCTTCTCGATGCGGCAGACGAGGAGGCGGCGGAAGACCTGTATCGCATGGCCGGGACCGATCCCGCGGAGTTCGAAACGAGTTCAGTGTTTCACGCAGCACGGGTTCGACTGACCTGGCTTCTACCCTGCATGCTCGGGACGATGCTGACGGCCTCGGTGTTGCTCGTCAGCAAGGTGCAGTTTGATGCGGTGCTGTTCGCTGCGCTGGCTTCGTTTGCTCCGATGATCGCAGCGATGGGTGGTAACAGCGGCATTCAAATCTCGACGGTGATCGTTCGCGGTTTTGCCACCGGGGAGCTTGGTTCCACGATGTTCACGCGTGCGTTCTGGCGTGAGGGTCGAATCGCACTGGCCATGGCGCCGGTGTGCGGGTTGACGGCCTGGGTCCTGGTGTCGGGCGGATTGCCCGTGCTTGGCGGGCTTGGATTCGATGTGGGCGACCTTGCCGACCCGGCCAGGCTGGCCCTGGCGGTGGGAATGGCCATGACGGTGGCGGTTCTCGTCGCCGGGTTTCTCGCGATCGCGCTACCGTTTACGTTCAGACGTGCGGGGATCGATCCGGCGATCGCATCCGGGCCTCTGATCACGACCATGAACGACGTGGTCTCCGT
>JBARRC010000816.1:0-3849 GCA_049644045.1 Phycisphaerae bacterium | reverse complement strand
TGTGGTACCTGCCCCCCGCGATCGCCACGAAGTCCGTGTTCGGTACCGGTATGTCGCATTCGCCGAACCACTTGGATCCCCACGCCACGATCGAGCCATCGGTTCTCAGCCCGAGATTATGGTGCTTGCCCGCCGCGACGGCTACGAAGTCCGCGTTCGGCGCCGGGACGTTGCATTGGCCGAAGAGGTTCCATCCCCACGCCACGATCGAGCCGTCGGCCTTCAAGCCGAGACTGTGGTCCGCGCCCCCCGCGACGGCCACGAAATCCGCACTCAGGTCCGCACCGACGACTTGCTCGCCCCAGCCCACGATCGACCCGCTCTCGTCCTGGGCCCAGGCCGTCCCCGCGGTCAGCAGGCCCACAATTGCCCAGCCACACACCTTCATCCCCAGATTCAGCCTCATGACAGCCGCTCCTTCCCTTTCAACTTGGATTTGTCGTTTACGTGTTGCGTGACGGTTATTGTACCGGAATGAGCCTCTCGACTGCAAGGACGCATAGCGGATTGGGGTCCGTGACACTTTAGGTGGCTTCAGCGCCGTGCCCTTATGCAGCCTGAAAGGCTGACCTCCAGTAGCCGTGGGCAAGTCCGGCCGAGGCCGGATGCCGCCCACGGTGACCCCGACGCCCGTTCCATTCGACCCTGTAGGGGTCGCATAAACGTCCCGTTGCACACGCCGCAGAGAGTATACGACCCTTTCAGGGTCTGGCGGTTCGGTGGCGACGCCATCCGGGGGCGGCGCTACGCTTGCCCCCGGCTATTACAGAGCAGGCCTTCAGCCTGCGACCCCACCCGCCGATTCTGTCACGGACCCTCCCTTCTCGGCACCTGCTCGGGGAACCGAGATAGGATTCTCAGTCCAGCAATGTGTTGTGACACACCTGAACTTGCGGGTTCGTTACCGGATCAGAGCCGCGGGCGCCAGCCCGCGGACTGGTCCCGCCGCTAGCGCGGCGAGCCCTGACCAGCACGCCCGGTCCCGGCGTTGCAGGCAACGGCAACCCGCAGATTCAAAACTGACGGTACTCTAAAGGTTTAGTACGATGGGCTGATCTTCGCAAAGCACCCGCAGGCATTGTGTGTCGACCTCGACGCCAAGCCCGCTATCCTTCGGCCGGGGCGGGCGACCCCCGTAACCGAACCGTAACCCCTTCGCGACGACGTCGCTTTCCAAAAGGAAGGATCCAAAGCAACCTTCGGCCCATACCACTGCGGGACAGACCTGCAAAAAGCGCAAGCCGGCCGCCGAGAGTATGCTCGTCTCACCGATCATGCATCCAAGCTGAATGCGGACGTCGGCCCGCCGCGCCAGCGCGGCGAGGCGTAACGCGGGGATCAATCCGCCGCACTTGCTGATGCGAATGTTGAAGCCGTCGGCCACTCCGAGACCAATGAGCCGTTGGCCGTCCTCGATCGTGACCAATGACTCATCGTGCATGAGCGGGACTTCAAACAGGTCGTTTAGAATCGGAAGGTCGTCTTCCTTGCCCCTGGCGAGGGGCTGCTCGACGGACGCGATCGGAAGGTGAGCGGTATTGGCGAGCCACTCGATGGCCTCGTCCTTCGACCATTGCCCGTTGGCATCGACCCGCAAGGTGACACGCCCCTTCGTAATCGGCCGTTTGAGGTAAGCCGCGACTCGTTCGAGCCGATCACGATCACCTGAGATTCCCACTCTGAGCTTGAAATGTCGAAGGCCGCCCCAGTACATCAACCGGAGCTGCCGCAGTGTCGTTGCAAGGTCCTCGGCGGTGAGGACACCGCTGAACCTGGTCTGCCTGAGACTTCCTGGAGAACCAAACCCGGGCAAACCCATCCACTGAACCATGGCGTCGCTGTCGCGCCCGAACCGGCGCATGGTTGCATCCAGCATCGCGAGTTCAACGGCGGCTCGGGCGGCCGGGATCAGCCGATCTTCCACATTGTGCCAGGGCAATGACTCGATGGCTTCGAGAGCTTCGGGGAACGAAACGGGGTGGAAGTCCATCAAGAACGGAGCGAACACGTTGTGGACGGCCTCTATGACCGAATCAACGGTCTCCCCGGTGACGTATGGCCGGGGAAGCGTTTCGCCGTAGCCAACGGTACCGGTGGTAAGCTCCACCGCCACGACGACGGCATCGGCCACCCCACGCACCGAAGCGGCGTGCATCACCTTCCGGCGTAACGGAATGGCCAAGGGAAACACGCTAATGCGGTGAACAACGGCTGGGTTCACATGACGGTCCTGCACGGGTCAGTGTTGCGGCGCGGACGATTGTATACGATCACTGAATTCGATCGTCGAGCAGATCCTGCTGGGAAAGGACGTCGAAGCCGCGCTCGCGAAGGATGTGCGCGGCTTGCTCGATGGTGTCGGTGGCCACCGCGATGGCTGGGCAGCCCCGTGGACGACACAGCAGTGGGTAAGTATAGAAAATGTTTATTTCGCCTCCGAGCAATGTAGCCCAGGTCTGCAACAAGGCGCGTTTGCCGTGCGGCAGACTGACCACGAGCAGCTCTGCCTCGCTGACCTGGAACCGCGCGCCACTGAGCACGTCGTATCCCTTTTCGGGGTCGTCCAGGATCATGCGGCAAATCGCACAGTCTACGGAATAAACGACCGAGACGGCGAGGATGCGGATCTCAGTCTGATCAAAGAGCCTCGTAAGACGTAAAAGCTGTCCGACCCGATTCTCGATGAACACGGATTGCTGCCGGACGGTCGGCACGTCATGGGCTTCGGCTGTACCAAGTGGTTCGATTTCCATCGGTTGCCAGTTTATCGGCCATCAGGCATAACCCAAGCACTTTTTCGGCTACCCACCGGAATTACGGGTGTCCGAGTGCCATTTCCGCAGCCCCGTGGACTGTCACCTTGGCAGTCCACGCTGACCTTCTCTTGAGTCTACTCCCTTATCTATTGTTTGACAATAGGTTACGGATGCCGTTTCGTGAGCTCTCCTGGCACGCCACATGTCTCGGAGGCCCTCTGGGAACTGTGCGCCTTGCGAGGACCCCTCAAGAATCTAAGGAGATCATGATGTCGAAAATTATCGGAATCGACCTGGGCACGACTAATTCCGTTGTGGCCGTCATGGAAGGTGACACAACCAAGGTACTGACCAATGCTCAGGGTTCCCGGTTGACGCCCTCGGTTGTCGCTATCACCGACAAGGGGGAGCGGCTGGTCGGCCAGATCGCTCGTCACCAGCAAGTAACCAACCCGGAGAACACCGTCCACTCAATCAAACGGTTCATGGGTCGGCGACACAACGAGGTGAGCAGCGAAGAGAAGATCGTGCCCTACCAGGTAGTGGGCGGTCCTGAAGAGTTGGTCAAGGTGGAGATCCGGGGTAAGCAATACACGCCGCCCGAGATCAGCGCCATGGTCTTGCAAGACCTCAGGAAAACTGCGGAAGACTACCTCGGGCAGAAGGTCGAGCGCGCGGTCATCACCGTGCCCGCCTACTTCAACGACTCGCAGCGAAAAGCGACCAAGGACGCGGGTGAGATCGCCGGCCTCACGGTCGAGCGCATCATCAATGAGCCGACCGCCGCCGCCCTGGCGTACGGCCTTGACAAGAAGAAGGAGCAGACGCTGGCTGTGTTCGACCTCGGTGGCGGCACCTTCGATATTTCGATCCTCGAGATCGACCCCGAAATCGGCACGTTCGAGGTCAAGAGCTCCAGCGGCGACGGGCATCTTGGCGGTGACGATTATGACGAAGAACTCATCAATCACCTGGCGGAAACATTCCGCAAGCAGGAGGGCATCGACCTGCGGAAGGATCCGATGGCGTTGCAACGTCTGAAAGAGGCCGGGGAGAAGGCCAAGTGCGAACTCTCCACGCTGATGGAGACGAC
>JBARRC010000815.1:0-5404 GCA_049644045.1 Phycisphaerae bacterium | reverse complement strand
CAGCTACGAACGGTTACCCGAATCGTTCCCGGTCCATCGCCACCCCAGCGCTGATTCGAACCCGCGTTGCCGCAGCCCAACTCTACGCAAGTAGCGTGCCGAACAGGATTGGCTGCGTCCCCTTTTTACTAGTTCTTGCGGAACACCGCCACGACGTCCTCGATCGGTACCACGTAGAGAAAGTTGTCGGCGTCGAACTCAACCGGGATCGCCTGCTTCGGGTTGAACAACACGCGGTCGTATTGCCGGATCGGGAAGTCGTCATCGTTATCCACCTGAGCGGAAACGGAGACGATCCGGCCGCTGATCGTGGGAATCTCAATGGAATCCGGAAGCTCGATGCCCCCTTTCGTCACCTTTTTGTCCTCGTCCTTTCGAATCAGAACGCGCTTTCCCAGCGGTTCGACGGTTTCGAGCTTCTTCTGCTGTTGGGTCCGATCGGCCATCCAAGATACCTTTCTGTGTCGATTGTCTGGCGCCTACGGCGCCGTTCGTCTCCACCCATATTATAGCAAACCCGACGACGCCGACCACTGGTCCGCTCGGGTGTAAGATCGGTCCGCGGTGCGCCTGGACTTACGGGAAACAGCAGCTTTCCAGGCGAGCCGCGGGCTTGAAGCCTGCGCGGATGGGTAGCACGGGCGGCTTGTCCGCCAGTGGGCACGGCCGATCGTCGGGTCTGCAAACCCGACCTACTACCATGTCAGGGGTCTTTTCCTGGGTGGGTCGGTGAGGTTGTCGGGTGGCATGGGCAAACTTGTTTGCCCGTGCTGCACACCCACAAGACACGGGTAAGCTGGCGCTTACCCATGCCACCCAAGCGCCGCCATGCGGCATCGTCAGCAGACAGAAGACAGAACATGCCAGCGCCTACGGCTTGGGCATGCCACCGAACCGCTCCATGGCTGTTCCACGCCTTTTCACGGCGCACTGAATGATCCGGGTTATCGCTTGGCTTGCGGGCGGCTCGCCATTACGCTAGCGACTGTGGCGCGGCCGCTTCTTGATGCTGGTCCGGTACGTTTGGGTTTCTGAGTCCTTTTCGCATTCATGTTAGTATGTACTGGTCGTCCGGCGGGGACGCCGGACGCTACTGGTTCAGTTCATCACGACGATCATCGCCAGGGCCGTACCTGCCGTGGCGACGTGGAGAAGGAAGGGAATGAGCCACGTGTTCGTGCGGTACGCTACGTAGGCCAATGCGACACCGCCGGGCACCGATAATACAAGCTCGCGCGGGTCCTTCCCGATATGCACCAATCCAAACAGCATCGTGGAGGTGACGATGGCCGGCACACAACCGCCCGCCAGGCCGAGCCATCGGGTGATGCGTCGCAGCCCCCCCGTGTCTCCCGTCGGCTGGGCGAGACCGAGCCATCGCAATGTGGAGCGGAAATCCCTTGCTCGTCCGCGCGGGCTGAAGCCCGCGGCTCGCCCACACTCAGGCAGACCAGTGCCACACTCGGGCAAACCGATACCACACTCGACTGGTAGGGGTGGCGGCCATCGCCGGTTCGCCCGACAGGCGGCCAACACCAGCCCATGAAGGAAGAAGTGTTCGGTCAGCATGTTGGCGAGATAATAGAGGATGAACACGGTCGCACCGGCGCGTTCGAGCTGCTCCAGATAGGGCCCGGCGAAACCGGCCCCACGGACCATCCACACCAGAAATGGTGCCGCGATCAGATAGCCGACGACGGCGATCCGCCACCCGAAGCGATTCGGCCGCCGAAAGCCAAGGTCGAACGGACGGCCCCGACCCGTCAGCGCCATCACCAGCCATGGAACCACGCCCGCCATCAAGACAAGATAAACCCCTCTCAGAACCTCGATGTGGGCGGATTCGGTTCCAGAAAGGCGAAATGCGGTGTCGATCAGGCGATACACCCATCGCGATGGGTAGCTCATGGCCTCCCGCAGTATCGCCGGCCAGAATGGTCGCGGCCCGATAAAGAAGGCCGCGCAGTAGACCGTCGACAGGACGATGGCAGTCGCGACTGACGCAAGACCCCCGGCGGGGGAAGGGGGTCGTGGGATGGATGGACGTCTAGCACTCAAGCGCGGATTCCTGGGCCACGGCGTGTATCATCATCGATTCCGCGTCCGCGCGGGCTGAAGCCCGCGACTCGCCGCGGTCATCTCGGCGCCGGGCTCTCCCATTCTTGCGGATTACCGGCGTCCTTGAAACCCCAACGGTAGACCCCTATACTGGCACGGTGGGCAATCGGTCCGGGGTTTGGAGGAAGGACCGATAGTCCAGACCATAGGCCGGCACATTGGCCACGGGGGGTGGTCCATCGGCTCATTGAGGGGGGAGTCGCATACCGACCTCATCCCGTTCGTATCCGGCCGATTCTTCTAGCGGGAGGTGAACATGAGGCATGTCACAACCATCCGAGCTGCGGGCTTTAGCCCGCGCGAACGTGCGGCGCGAACGAAAGGGCTCCGAACCCTGATGTTCGCCCTCGGCACCGCGGCCATGGCCCTGGCTGCAACGGCTGACGAAACCGCGGCGGTTCCCGCGGGTGCGCAGGGGCAGGTGGCCGATACGATATGTCCCTATCCGGCCGAGAACTGCCAGGCACCGGACAACTCGGAGGCGATTATCAGCGACCGGATCGACTACGTGGTGGCGGAGGACTTTACGCCGGAGACCCGCGGCACCGTCACCAGCGTCTGCTGGTCGGGGGCTTACTTCGACTTTACTGCTCGTGCGGACTGCCACCAATATGTGGCAGACGATGTGTTCGTGATCAGCTATTACAGGGACGATGATGGGGTTCCGGGCGTCGTGAAGGCGCGGTTTTCGGAGGATTGGGAGACGTTGAATGTGATCGGTCGCGAATGGACCGGGGGACTCATTGCGGAGCAGGCACGCGAGTACGAGTTTGTCGCAACACATGGTCCAGTTTCGGTGAATGCGGGGGAGTGTTACTGGATCGAGATCAGCAACCAGGTTAAAGTGACCAGCCCGGGCTCCAAGTGCGTCTGGCTGTGGGAAGCCGCCGTGACCGGCGACGAGTGGTCGGTGCAGGACGGCGATGGAATCTATCCGCCCGACTTCGACCTGGATGACTCGATCATTGTTGATCTGGCGTTCTGTCTGAATGTCGCTTTGGGCGACCCCACGTCATGTGCGCCACCCCGACCACCCAACGATGACTGTGCGGCTGCACAACCGATCAGCGGCGAGGATGCTTTCCCGTTCAACAACACCAGGGCGACCACGGATGGTCCACCGCATGACGCATGTCTGGATGACACCGAGGACCAGATCGAAGGTGATCTGTGGTACTGCTGGACGGCGCCGGAGCCGTGCAGCGACACGGTGTTCGTCGCGACCTGCGGCCTGACCGACGTCGACACGCGGATCGCCGTTTACGAGGGCTGCGGCTGCCCGCCAACCGACGGGAACCTGCTTGTGTGCAACAATGATCGCTGCGGCTATGAGCTTGACCCGCGACAGTCAATGGTCTCGTTCGATGCGACAGGAGGGCAGGACTACCTGATCCGGCTCGGCACACATCCCGGCGAGCGGTACGGGACCGGGTGGTTCCTGGTTAGCTGCGGTCCGCCGGACAATCCGAGTTGCCCCGGCCCCGCCGATTGCTGTTCTCAGGCACAGACGGGGGGCTGCGAAGACGAAGCCTGCTGTGAGACGATTTGCCTGTGCGATCCATACTGCTGTGAGGTTTCTTGGGATGATGCCTGCGCGACCTATGGTTTCCAGGACTCAGGGTGCGGTGCTTTGTTGCTCTGTGGCAGTCTCTGCGGCGCTTGCGGAAAGCCCGATGCGGGTGACTGCTGCGAGGCGAACGGAACGCCCGGCTGTTCCGATTTGACCTGTTGTGAGACGGTGTGTTCGTTTGATGACTACTGCTGTAACGTAGAGTGGGATGAGGGCTGCGCCACCGATGGACTGAGCGGTACGGGGTACGGCGCCCAGGTTAAGTGCCCCGATCTTTGTCCCATCTGCCCCGACGGGCCGATCACGTTCATCGATCCGCCGGACGGCGTGATCGACGCGCGTCAGCCGCATCCGCCCACGGACGCGGACGCGCGTCAGGGAATCGACTTCGTTGTGGTGGAAGGGCCGGCGGGTATCGACAAGCGGAATTGCTGGTTGCCCAGTGAGACGGCCGCGGACGGCCCGGTTAATGCCGTCACAGACGTGGTCGACAACGATGACGGCACGTTCACGGTCAACCTGGCCCGACCGATCTCGACCGGGGCCGTCACCACCATCACCTATACCGATGAGAGCGGAGTCTCCTATACGGGCACGTTTACGTCGCACCCGGCCAACGTCAACGGCGATGTTTCATCGAATGCGGTCGACATCCTCGCGATCATCGACATTCTCAACGGTGTGCGTGCCGCACCCTGGGGCAAGTACAGTTGCGACGTGGATCATTCGGGCGTATGTGCACCGGCGGATATCCTCAGGGTGATCGACCTGCTTAACGGGGCCGATCAGTTTGAGCCGTGGCTTGACTGAAAAAGGGAACGCAGTATTGCTGAGCAGAAACGAGCTGCGTCCCGTTTTTTACCGCGGGAACGCTTCCACCAGGCCTCCGTCCACGGGCAGGGTAGCGCCGGTTGTCGGGGTGGCGTTGCTGGCGAAGAAGACCACCGCGTTCCCGACGTGGCGTCCGCAAACGCGGGCCCTGAGCAGGTTTCGCTTGCGGTAGTATTCGGGCAGGTCTTGCTGTTTAAGGTCTCGACTCTTGGCCCGCTCCGGGCCGACCGCCGCCCACAAGCCTGACGGCGTTTCCTGATCGCCGAAGATCGCATCCGCGTTGATCATGTTGACGCGGATTCCGTAGGGTGCCAGCTCAATGGCAGCGACCTTGCCGAGCTGGTGGCCGGCGGCTTTGGAGGCGCTGTAGGCGCCGAAGTCCTTGCCGGGGCTAAAGACGTTCTTGCTCGCATTCATTACGATGTGTCCGCCGAGGCCCTGCCGCTTCAGGATTTTGATCCCTTCCCGCATCGCCAGCAGATATCCGACGGCGTTAACCTCCATCACCCGCCGGAAATCGTCAACGGCAAGATCCTCGATCGGCGCGACGTGAGCGATTCCCGCGTTGGGCACGATGACATCCACACCCCCATAGGTTCTAACGACCTCGGCGAAGCCCGACTGGACGCCGGCTTCATCGGTCACGTCCATGACGACGCCCAGCGCCGTGCCCGCGCCGCATCGGGCCTCCACCCGTTTTACCACGCCTGCCAGACGGCTTTCATCCAGGTCGGTCACCACGACATGAGCACCTGCCTCGGCGCACACTCCTGCAACGGCCGCACCGATAGCACCGGCGCCGCCGGTGATGACAACGACCTGCCCTTCGAGGGGTCGCCGGCCGATTGGCTGGAGCTTCGCCCGCTGGATTGCACGGTGTTCCAT
>JBARRC010000814.1:0-15364 GCA_049644045.1 Phycisphaerae bacterium | reverse complement strand
CCCCCCGGCCGTCCTGGTCTGTATCCCGCTGGAAGGCATTCGGGACACCCGGGCAGTTGTCGCAGAAGTCTCCAAGGCCGTCGTTATCGGTGTCGGCCTGGTCGGGGTTGGGGACGGTCAAGCAGTTGTCCGTATCGTCAGGCGTGCCGTCTGCGTCTCGGTCCCCCTGACAGACATCGCCCACGCCATCGCTGTTGGAATCTTGCTGATCGAGATTGGGTGTGAACGGGCAGTTGTCGCAAACGTTTCCGATGCCGTCGGCGTCGGCATCCACTTGGTCGTCATTGGCGTCGTTGGGGCAGTTATCGCACGCATCACCCACGCCGTCCGCACCGTCCCCGTCGGAATCCTCCTGGTTCATACTGCACTGCCCGTCCCCGCTCCAGTCGCTCGTGTTGCAGTCTTGGTCCCTATCGCATGTATCGCTAATCCCCGCCACGCAGGTACCGAAATCCGGCCCATTCGGCACAACCCGGCAGTTGTCGCAAACGTTTCCGACGCCGTCCTCATCGTCATCCGTCTGATAGCGATCGGCATGGTTGGGACAATTGTCCACGTCGCCGCAGACGTCATCGCCATCGATGTCGTTGTCGGGGTCGAGTGGGCAGTCGTCGCACTCATCGCCGAGATCGTCGCCGTCGGCGTTCCACTGATTCGGATTCCAGTCGTTGGGGCAGTTGTCCACGTCGCCGCAGATTTCGTCGCCATCGGCATCGTTGTTGGGGTCGAGTGGACAGTTATCGCACGCATCGCCGATCCCGTCGGCGTCGGCGTCCTTCTGATTCGGATTGCTAGCGCTGGAGCAGTTGTCTACGTCGCCGCAAACGCCGTCGCGGTCGCTGTCGTTGTCCGGGTCGTTGGGGCAGTTGTCGCAAGCATCACCCCGGGCGTCCATGTCGGAGTTTTCCTGGTTCAGGCTGCACAGCCCATCTCCACTTCCTTCACTCGTGTCGCACTCTTTGTCCTCCGCGCACGTTCCGCTACTCCCCGTCAGGCAGACACCAAGATGCGGTCCGTTCGGTTCCACGGGGCAGTTGTCGCAAACGTCCCCGATGCCGTCCGCATCGGCGTCCGCCTGGTTGCGGTTCACCCTGTTGGGACAGTTGTCGCAAGCATTGCCATGACCGTCGCCGTCGGTGTCCGCCTGGTCGGCGTTGGCATCTTCCCGGCAGTTGTCGCATACATCGCCTATTCCGTCCTCGTCTTCATCCGCCTGGTCGGTGTTGGCACCGTTCCGGCAGTTGTCGCACACGTCGCCCACTCCATCGGTGTCAGCGTCCTCCTGACTCGGATTGGCGCGATCGGGGCAGTTGTCGACGCTGCCGCAGACTTCGTCGCCATCGGCATCACCGAGGGGATCATCCGCGCACGGATCGCCGCCATTGCCATTACCACTGCTATCGCAGCCGATGGTCAGCGTGCCGCTGCCTTGAGCGCCCGATTGACCTCCGATACGGATCATATACTTGAGGCCGGAAACGGCCGTAAAGCTCGCCTTTGACCCGACGTTACCCTGGCCGCAGTCGTCATTGCTGCAAATGATCGGGTCGGTGTCGGTTGTGGGGCAATCGCAGCCGCTATAGATTCCCACGACCGTGTCAAAGTTGCTGGTGCACAGGTCCACCGTCACGGTACCGTTGCACGTAGCCGTGTAGCAGAACCAGACGTCGGCCTCGAGATCAGCGCAATCACCGCCTTCGGCCGGCCCGTCCGTGGTCGCATGAGTGTTGTGAAACGGTTTGCTGCCACTGACCGTGATCGGGTTACTGCAGTTGTTGTTGGACGGACCGCTTGGTTCGAGCTGACAGTCCTTATCGCACCCATCGCCGGGTACGGTGTTGCCGTCATCGCACTCCTCGCCGGTTTCGACCTTGTTGTTCCCGCAGACAGGCAACGGGCAACCGACGGCGTCGACGTTCGTTCCCGCCGGTGTATTCGGGCACTTGTCGGTGTCGTTCATTACACCGTCGCCGTCGCTGTCGAGCTGGCTGTTGGCGCAGCCCTGAGCGTCGACGGTTGCGCCGTCCGGTGTATTCGGGCATTGGTCGACATCGTCCTTCACCCCGTCGCCGTCGCTGTCGATCTGACTGTCGGCGCAGCCTTGGCTGTCAGCGGTCGCGCCGGGCGGTGTCCCGGGACACTCGTCGACATCATCCATGACGCCGTCCTCGTCGCTGTCGAGTTGACTGACCGCGCAGCCATCGTCGTCCACATCCGCGCCCGCGGGAGTGCCCGGACACTGATCGAGGTCGTCCGTCACGCCGTCATCATCCGTGTCCGCGCGCAATACGATCTCAACAAAGCGCGCCTTAATGGAAGTCGTGTCCGTGGGCTGGATCGTCAGCGGGTTAACGCTTGCCGGCGCCGTCCCAGGCCAGCCATCAAAGCGCCAATGGTTGTCGGGTATGGCCGTCAGGGCGACGAACCGGCCATCCCATTTCTTTGTGACCGTGCCTCGTCCTTCGATCGTTATTTCGAATTCGATCTCGTCGGACGGTGCGGGCCCACCGGGCTCTGGCTCCGTCGAGCCGTTGGTGTTGGAGAAGGGACACCCCGCTGCAAACACCACCAGTAGGGGAACGAGCGTGATCACCGCAAGTGCAATAAACCGGGAGGAGGTTAAAGACCGCATCCTATCGTCTCCGAGGGGAGTTCGCTGAAACTTCCAAACCACTGCCGGGATCCTGCCCGACGGTCACAATCACATTGTCGCGCGCACGGGTCTGCAAAGCAAGAATATCTTCGCGCTCGCGGCGCTTATCGGTCGTCATTGACCACCCTTGCTGTCATTGACGACACTCTGGCGCTTCCGCAGCCTTGTCGGCGCACGGCTGGTCCCACTCCGTGGTACAGCAGTAGTCATCCAATGCGCAGACGACTTCGCAGCAGGACACGTTATTGCAGCCTGCCGTACCGTTGTCTAAGAAGCAACTGCCGCTGTCCGGTCCACAGGTCTCCGTGAGGTAGCATATCTCGTCTGCCTCGTCCGCACAGATGTCGTCCCACGCGTCCACACAGCAGAACGGGTCGATCATGCACACTGCATTGCAGCATTGAACGTCCTCACAGCCGCCCGTGTCGTTTCCCGTTCTGCAGCTCCCGGCCCCAGGGGCGCACGCCTCGAAGCTGCCGCTGCAAAGACCGGCCGCTGCCTCCGTCGCGCAGAAATCATCCCACTCCACGTCGCAGCAGAATGGGTCCGTTGTGCAGGTTGTGTTGCAGCAGTCCACATCCTCACAGCCGCGCCCCTCATGGGGTAAGAAGCAGTCACCCTGTCCGGGCCCACATACTCCAACGCCGCAGAGGATGGTCAGCAGGCCGGTGCCCTGCTCACCCTCGAAGCCGCCGATGCGAATCAGATAGGATTCGCCGGCTACCGCCTGGAACGTAATCCGTGATTGGAAGGCGCTGGCGCCGCAGTCGTCATCGCTGCACGCAATGGGCGCTTCGGTCGGACACTCGCACCCGGCGTAGACGGCCATCTTGGTGTCAAAGTCGCTGCCGCACAGGCTAATGACGAGTTCGTCGCTGCACGTAGCCTCGTAGCAGAACCAGACGTCCGACCCGATCTGCGCATCGTTGTATTCGAAGTCGCAGGTGGGTTCGGCGGGTCCGTCGGTCGTCGCGCCCTCGTTGTCGAAGTCGGTGGCACCATCGGTGACCAGCATTGGGTTCGCGCAGTTATCCCCTTCGAGCTTGCATTCTCCATCGCACCCATCGCCAGGTACGATGTTGCCGTCATCGCACTCCTCACCTGCTGTCACGTTTTTCGTGCCGTCACCGCACTCTACGAACGTGCAATTGGCGTCACAGGTAGCCGACTCACCGCCGTCATCGCACTCCTCACCTGCTGTCACGTTTTTCGTGCCGTCACCGCACTCTACGAATGTGCAATTGGCGTCACAGGTGGCTGACTCGCCGCCGTCATCGCACTCCTCATCGTCGTCGACCTTTCCATCCCCGCAGTTCGGCGGCGGAGGTGGCGGAGGCGGCGGGGGAGGTGGGGGAGGCTCCTCGATTGCGCAGCCGGTTTCGTCAACTTCGACGCGCGGTGCAGTGTCCGGACACAGGTCTACATCTCCGCAGACCCCGTCATTGTCAGCATCATTCTCGGCGTCATGGGGGCAAGCGTCGCAGACATCCCCAAGACCGTCATCGTCGGCGTCCGCCTGATCCTCATTCGCACCTTCCGAACAGTTGTCACAGGCATCGCCCACGCCGTCGCCGTCGGCGTCAGCCTGGTCGGGGTTTCTTACCGTCACGCAATTGTCGTCGTCGTCCGCAACTCCGTCACCGTCCCGATCCCCCTCGCAGGCATCACCCACGCCATCGCCGTTGGAGTCTGCCTGATCGGGATTCGCATCGCCCGGACAGTTATCACAGGCATCGCCGAAACCATCGTCATCGGCGTCCACCTGATCCGCGTTCGCCTGCCCCAGGCAGTTGTCACATGCGTCACCCACGCCGTCATCATCACCATCCGCTTGATCAACGTTGGCGTCATTTGGACAGTTATCGCATGCATCACCGAGACCATCGTCATCAGCGTCGGCCTGGTCTGCGTTGGCTGTGCTTACGCAGTTGTCGTCTTCGTCCGCAACGCCGTCCCCGTCGCTGTCCACCGGACCTCCGCCCGTCAGGATGAAGCTCACGGTGATCGCGGGTACCTCATTGGCGTCGACGGTCAGGGGATTCTCGTCGGACACGTCGGCGCCGCTCCAACCGGTGAATTCCCACCCGTTGTCAGGAGTGGCCGTCAATGTCACAAGCGACCCATCGGCCGTCTGGTCGACCTCTCCCTGGCCGACATAGGTCACGTCGACCCTCACCGGATTCCCGGGCGAGGGGTCATCCGGCGGCGGCTGGCTCGGACATCCCACCATCATGGCCAGCGTCATCGGAATAACCGCGAGCAGGCTCGGTCGCACGAGACGACGGAAGACTACATGTTGCATCGTTTTCCTCCTCCGGAAGGCGTAATAGCCCTGGCCCCATTAGGTTCTCTGTACGGGTAGCGAGTCATCAAGATTCCACCCCGCACAAACTGTATGCCCACACCAAGGGGCAAAGCAAGGGGGCCTGCGATTCAGTCTCACTTATCGGATGTCGGTGCCGGCTCGACCGGGCTTGAAACCGGCTTACGATCCCCATAGGTTATGTGGTTTGCGGGCACGGTGCCAGCGACCGGACTCATCCACGATCTTTGGAGGGCTTTCAAATGGCCGATACGTTCCGCGTGGGCATCGGTTACGATATTCACCGGCTCGGTGAGGGTCGCCGGTTGCTCGTGGGCGGGATCGAAATCGAGCACACCAAGGGGCTGATTGGTCACAGCGACGCCGACGTCGTCCTCCATGCGGTCACCGATGCGCTGCTCGGGGCGGCCGGGCTGCCCGATATCGGTGATCTCTTTCCGGACACCGACCCGGCGTACAAAGACGCTGACAGCCGTACACTGCTCATGGAGGCGATGGAGCGGGTCCGGGCGCATGGCTTCAAGACATCCAATGTTGACGTGATCGTGCACGCGGAGGCGCCGAAAATGTCACCGTACAAACGGCGGATCGCGGAATCGATTGCATCGTTGACGGGGCTTTCACCCCGCGAGGTCAGCGTGAAGGCGAAGACCAACGAAGGGATGGGCCCGCTCGGTTACGCCGACGCCATTGCCTGTACAGCCGTCGCGTCGCTGACCCGGTGAGTGGGACCGTGTGTGGGACCGACTTTCGGTGTGTGGGACCGACTTTCCAGTCGGTCGATTATGAGGATTGTCTGCAATGGGCCTGGTTATTTACAACACTCTAACACGTAAGAAGGAACCGTTTGAACCCGTTACGCCCGGCAAGATCGGCATCTATTTGTGTGGGCCGACCGTCTACAAGCCGAGCCACATCGGACATGCCGTCGGGCCGATCATCTTCGACGCCATCAAGCGATACCTGGTTCACTGCGGCTATGACGTGACGTGGGTCGTCAACATCACCGACGTGGACGACAAGCTCATCGATGAAGCGACCAGACAAAACACCACAACTGCCGAGCTCGCAGAGCGCGTGACCAGGGACTACCTCGACGCCATGGCGACACTTCACGTCGACACGATCGACATCATGCCCAAAGCATCGGAGCACATCGGCGACATCATTTCGATCGTCGAGCGTTTGATGGAACGCGGCATCGCCTATGAATCCGGTGGGGATGTCTACTTCGACGTCACCAAGGACCCCGACTATGGCAAGCTTTCCAATCGTCGCATTGACGAGCAGGAGAGCCAGCGCGAGCTACAAAGCGGTGAAAAGCGAAACTCCGGCGATTTCGCGGTCTGGAAGGCCGCCAAACCCGACGAGCCCGACGAGGTCAAGTTCGACTCCCCGTGGGGCAAGGGCCGCCCAGGCTGGCACATCGAGTGCTCCGCCATGTCCATGCGCTACCTCGGTGAAACCTTCGACATCCACGGCGGCGGCTTGGACCTGGTCTTCCCGCACCACGAAAACGAGATTGCCCAGGCCGAGTGCGCCACGGGCAAACCCTTTGCGAAAACCTGGATGCACAACGGCCTGACCCGCTTCAACACCAAGAAGGTCGCCAAGTCCGACGCCGATCCCGAGATGCAGGCCGCGCTTATCAAGATGACGCTGCACAACCTGCTTGCGGCCTATCCCGGCGAGCTGATTCGTTTCTTCGTACTCAGCACGCAGTACCGCCGGCCGATCGAGTACTCGGAAGAGGAAATCGAAGGCAAGCGCAAAGGCCTTGACGCTTTCTACCGCCTTTTTGACCGCATCGAGCGCATTTGCGGTACCTCACCTTATGAGAAAGCGTCGCAGTTGGGCGAGCCGCGGGCTTCAGCCCGCGCGGACATGCAAACCCCAACCGAGCCGCGGGCTTTTGCCCGCGCGGATATACAAGACCAGACGCTTGCCACGGCCTGCGACGAATACATCGCCCGCTTTAAGCAGGTCATGGACGACGACTTCAACACCGCCGGCGCGATCGCTTCGCTGTTTGACTTCGCCACCACGATCAACCGCTTCATCGAGCAGGAGAAGCTCGAAACGGCGGTGGGCACGGCCCACCCTACAACGGCCGGCGCCGAGCCGCGGGCTTCAGCCCGCGCGGACATCACTGAGCCGCGTGCTTCAGCCCGCGCGGAGGTGGACCCGCAAAGTGCCACAGAGGATGCACTCACGGCGGCTGGCTGGTTGATCGCCACGGCCCGCCTGATCGGCCTGTTCATCGACCCACCGGAGAAGAAAACCTCCGCCGAAGATGCCCTGGGCGAAAAGGCCATGCAGGTCCTCATCAAGGTCCGCCAGCATCTTCGCGAGAAGAAGGACTTCGAGTCAGCCGACATGATCCGCGACCTGCTGGCCGAACAAAAGATCACCCTCGAAGACCGCCCCGGCGGCACCATCTGGCGACAAGAGTAGCGCCCGCCGTGGGGACCACCGTAGGGCGAGCCCCACCCGCTATTCGTACCCTGGCCACCGGTTATAGGTCTTACGAGCCGCCTTCGTCAGGCTCGGATGGTATGATAGGCCCCAAGTCCCGGATCAACGTCGGCAGGTCGCTTGTAACCACACTCCAGAGTACGTCCTCTTCAACATCCATGTAATCGTGGACAATCTTGTGGCGCATCCCCACGATGTCAGACCACGGAATGTGTGAGTGTATCTCACGGAATTCACGTTGGACGCGGCGTGCTGCCTCGCCGATTACCTGCACGAGATGGGCCAGCGCCAGGCGCAGCGTTTCATCGGCATCGTACGCGGCCCTATCCTTTCCACGCATAAGTGCAACGGCCTTGCGGGACATATCCAACATGTGGCCGGCGTAGACGAGATCATCCTTGCTCATAGGCCACCTGAGCCGTGCGCAAGATACGCTCCTTCACTCTACGATTAAGAGCCTTGAACGTGACAAGATCGACGCGGCGTCCGCCTAGGAGCGACGCGAGTTCGTCCTGAACACGAATGAAACCGAAGCCCGGAACTCGCCCGGGCTCAAATTCAATGAGAACATCCACGTCGCTGTCGGGACGACAATCATCGCGAAGCACAGACCCGAAGAACGCCAGCTTACGGATATGGTGTCGGCGGCAGAAGTCCGCGATCTTTCCGGGCGCTGCGTCAATGTTCTGCGAGATTCCCATGCCTGAGTATTGTACGTCTTCGTGATCTCGACGCCAAATGTTATCGCTTGTCATCCTCGACACCCGACATGATCCGCGGCCTGCTGGCCGGGCAAAAGATCACCCTCGAAGACCGCCCCGACGGCACCATCTGGCGTATCGAGTAGGTGGGCTTCGCACACCAGAGGTGCAGCCCGCTTTGCGAACCAGAGCTAGCATAATCCGCAGGGGACACACGTGTTTGACGTTCGCCCATCGGGAAAGTTACAACACCAACACCTTGAAGTTCGAGTTTAGATGTATTGCGTCGGACCCGCCGATTTGGGGTGCATTCGTCAGCAGTGATGTTAGAATGCGTCCCTTGCAGAGGGATGTACACACCCTTCCTCGAACATCTTGCGTACGCTTCGCTGGCCGGGCGAAGTCGGGAGCATAATCATGGGCACGCACGACGGTGACAAACCATTTCACGGGCCCCCTCCTTCCACCCAGGCAATTGGCACCGGCATACAGGTCGGTTGCATCGGCCCCTACAAGATTCTCGAAGTGCTTGGCGAAGGCGGCATGGGCACCGTGTACCTGGCTGAGCAGACGGAGCCGGTGAGGCGACGGGTGGCCTTGAAGGTCATCAAGCCGGGGATGGACTCCAAGGCGGTGATCGCGCGATTCGAAGCCGAAAAGCAGGTCCTCGCCTTGATGGACCACTCGAACGTCGCGAAGGTGTTTGACGCAGGTACGACCGAGAAGGGGCGCCCCTACTTTGCGATGGAGTACGTGCCGGGCATGCCCATTACCGAGTACTGCGACAGGGAGCGGCTGAGCACCACGGAACGCCTCAACCTGTTCATTCCGGCCTGCGAGGCGATCCAGCACGCTCACCAGAACGGGATCATTCACCGCGATATCAAACCGTCGAACGTGATGGTGATGATCCAGGACGGCAAGCCGGTCCCGAAGGTGATCGACTTCGGTGTGGCCAAGGCGACGAAACATCGCCTGACGGAAAGAACGCTGTTCACCGAGCAAGGTCAACTGGTCGGCACTCCGGAGTACATGAGTCCCGAGCAGGCGGAGATGTCCGGTTTGAACGTGGATTCGCGCACGGACATCTACTCGCTCGGCGTGCTGTTGTATGCGTTGCTCACCGGCGCGTTGCCGTTCGATCCGGAGCGGTTGCGCAACGCCGCGTTCGGTGAGATTCAACGGATCATCAGGGAGGACGAACCGCCGAAGCCGAGCACACGACTGAGCAGCCTTGCCGATACGTCAGCCAAGGTGGCGCGCGACCGCCGAACCGATCTGAACTCGCTGGAGCGCCAGATTCGAGGTGATCTGGACTGGATCACGATGAAGGCGATGGACAAGACCCGGACACGCCGCTACGCATCGGCGTCGGAGCTCGCGGCGGACATCCTGCGGCATCTAAGTCACGAACCGGTCCTTGCCAGCCCGCCCAGCGCCGCCTACCGGGTGAAGAAGTTCATCCGGCGTCACAAAGCAGGCGTGCTTGCGACGACCGTTGTTAGTATTGCCATTCTGGCCGGCACCGTTGGCACGTCATGGATGGCGGTAATCGCTTCGCGACAGCGGAGGTTGGCCCAGCGGGAAGCCGCGATCGCGCAGGCGGTCAACGATTTCCTGAATAACGACCTTCTCGCGGCCGTCGCGCCGACGGAACAAGGGCTCGACACCGCGCGCGAGGTCCTGGACGCCGCATCGAGGAACATTGAGGGTAAGTTCACGGATAAACCGCTCGTTGAGGCGTCGATCCGTCTGACGCTGGCGAATACCTACTGGCATCTCGGCGAATATGAGGAGGCCGTGCAGCACGCCCGCGAAGCGGTCAGGCTCCGGCGCGGGCAGCTCGGTGAGGACAATCCAGAGACGCTGGACTCCATGAATACCCTGGCGGTCCTGTACAAGTACCAGGGTCGGTACGACGAGGCGGAGTCACTGTACGTCAAGACGCTGGAGACCCGGCGCCGTGTTCTGGGCGATGAGGACCAGCTCACGCTCGAATCAGTGAACAACCTTGCCGTGCTCTTGCGAACCCAGGACAAGCTTGACAAGGCCGAGGCGCTGCACCGCGAGGCGCTGGCCATCCGCCGGCGCACCTTGGGCATGGAGCACCCGGACACGCTCAGTTCGATGACCAACTTGGCCGTCTTGCTTTGGGACCAAGGCAAGCTGGACGATGCCGAGCCGCTTGCGCGCGAGGCGTTGGAGACCCGCCTCCGTGTCCTGGGCGAGGATCACCCGGATACGCTTCAATCCATGTACATCTTGGCCTTGATCCTCGGCAAGCAGAGCGAACTGGCCGAGGCCGAGCGGCTGTACCAGCGGACGCTGGAGACGGCCCGGCGCGTCTTCGGCGACGAGCACCCACGCGTCGCAAGCATTCTGGACGGCCACGCGCAGCTACTCCAGGCCAAAGGCGACCTCAAGGCCGCTGAGGCGATGTTCCGCGAAGCGCTGGCGATGCGTCGCAAGCGTCTGGGTGAGACGTGCAGGGAGACCGGCGAGACAAGGAGCGATCTGGGAGAATGCCTCACGAAGCTGGGACGATATCAGGAGGCTGAACAAGAGTTGCTGGTGGCTTATCGCACGCTTGCAGCCGCCGTGGGCGAGGCCCACCGGTGGACAATCAAAGCAGTGGAGCGTTTGGAAGCCCTTTACGACGCCTGGAGCAAGCCCGACAAGGCAGCGGCGTGGCGCGCACGGCTTCCGCCGGTAGAAAGCTCTGCGCAGCGCTCAAACCGGGACGAGTAGCGCCGGGCACTAGCGCCCTGCTCATTGCGCACGGGGCCAGTCTGGGTCTTCGATCGTCTTGACCACCCAGCCGAGAACCTCGGCCGGAGCCTCCGCGTCCTTAGCACTCGGGTTCCACTCGAGCCCCTTAAGCCATTCCCAGACGTTTTTGTCCATCGGCTTCCCGTGTTCCACGGTCCGCTTCCGGCACCGAGCCGTCACCCAGTCGCCCATGAGCTTGTCAAATTTCTCGTAATCGATATCGTTCGTTTCCATGTGCGGAAATGTAGGGGCAGGTCGCTCCTGATGCAATGGGACCCGTTCGTCGGCGACCTTGTGTTTGACCCGGTCCATCGAGATGCACCGTATCCTTTTGCCTTATACCGATCTGGAGCGTGGAAGATGACGGATTCAGCCGGTTATTACTCGGACAGATTTTCCGCAGAGCGGTTGAGGAGGTGCTACGAGATTGCGCCGCCGCGAGTCCGGCAGTACTTCGAGGCGGAAATCCGATACGTTTTGGATAAGGTCCGTCCATCCGATATGGTCTTGGAGCTGGGGTGTGGCTATGGCCGGGTTCTCGACAAACTGGCTGCAAAGGCCCGTGTGGTGGTGGGGATCGACAACGCGCCATCAAGTCTTGAGCTTGCCAAAAGCGCGCTGAGCGGGTCTCCCAATTGTCATCTACTGGCCATGGATGCCGTTTCGCTGGGCTTTGCGGAGGCGGCGTTCGACGTGGTTGTGTGCATCCAGAACGGCATATCCGCTTTCAAGGTGGACCAGCGCGATCTCATACGCGAGAGTGTACGCGTGACCAGGCCTGGCGGGACCGTGCTTTTCTCAAGCTACGCGGAAAGGTTCTGGAGCGCCCGGCTCGAGTGGTTTGAGTTGCAGGCCAAGCACGGGCTGATCGGCGAAATCGACAGGGCGCAGACTCGCGGCGGGGTCATCGTCTGCAAGGACGGGTTCAAGGCCACCACCGTCGGAGGCGACGAGTTTCTGGCACTTTGCTCCTCGTTGGGGATCGAGCCTCGAATCGAGGAGGTCGACGGTTCGAGCCTCTTTTGCGAGATTCGGGCAAGCGATCGCCACCAGTAGGGGACATGCTTGGGTCGGCGGCGTTGGAGCAGCGATGCCGGCTTGCCGCATGATGCCCCCGACGGAGAGGAGTTGCACGTGTCGGTTCGCCGTTTCGACGCAGTATCGCTGGACTTCTACGGGACGATCTCCGCAGGCGATCGCGATGCCGTTGAGGCTACGTGCTGCTGCATCGTAGAGGCGTGCGACCTTCCGGTCATACCGCAAGAGCTCGCCATTCGCTGGGGTGAGCAATTCTTTGACCTGATCGAACGGAGCAACCACGACGCCTTCCAGACCTTGTACGAATGCGAGTTGGGCAGCTTGCGTACGACGCTGGCCGGTTTCGGGATCAACCGTGATCCTGCACCGTTCGTTGCCAAGCTCGAGGAGTACTGGGCCAACCCGCCGATCTACGCCGACGCCATTGGATTCCTCAATGGCGTCGACCTGCCGGTTTGCTGCGTATCGAACGCGGATACGAAACCACTGCTGGCCGCGATCGAGAAGCATGATCTTCGATTCGACGCGGTGATCACGTCGGAGGTAGCCCGTTGTTACAAGCCCGACCCCGGAATCTTCCGCCGGGCCGTCGAAGTGGTGGGCGTCCGCCCGGAGCGGATGTTGCACATTGGTGACTCCCTGCACAGCGATGTTGGGGGCGCAGCCAGGCTGGGTATCGCTACGGCCTGGCTGCGACGGGAGAACCGAATCCACGACATCGGCAACTGCCAGCCTGAGTATACATTGGCCACTCTAGCTGAACTTTCGCGATTACTCAGCGGGTAAACTTCAGCGGTTTTCGATTTCGGTTTGCACCCTATCGGTCTTTGGGGTATTATTTAACAGAAGGGAATAGTTAACAAGCAGCAGATTTATACGTTACGATTGTTTTGGGCCCATGCGGAGAGGAGAACTGTCATGAGACGCACAAACAGTCTGCGGTTCTGGCTTGTTGTAGCGTTAGTGGGGGTATTGTCAGTGGCCGCAAGCGAGTCGTTGGCCGGGTCGCCCAAGCGGACGCGGTCACGCAGCACGGCTGTTCGGGCCAAGCGCTCGGTGCCGCGAAGTTCAATGGTTCGGGCCGCGCCGAGCCGATCCCGCCGGTCGACGGCTCGAAGCTCCGCCGTGCGATCGAGGTCGCGGGGTTCGACTCGTGTGGCAAAGGCCAGGATCAGCCCACGAACACGTGTGGGCCAACCGCGCTCGACCACCCGCTCCCGCTCGACTCGGGCAACGACGCGCACACGCGCGGCTTCGATCGGGGAATCGCGTAGCCCCTCGCGAGCCGGTAGGTCCGTGACAGCTCCCCCACGCGCATCGGTTGCCTCACCCTCGTTGTCGCGGGCCCCGTTGGCTCGGGTGCCGCGAGCAAGCGCAGACACGCTTCCTCGGGTAAAAGGGCATGCCTACGGATCCGTGGCTTCCTCTTCGCCGAACCGCTCTTCCGGGCGGCTTTCCAACCGTCGACACTCGCCGTCGGTGGGTGTGACCATCGGCGGCCGAGGGGATCGCTATGCCGGATACGTACACCTTGGCAGCGGCCGGTCCGGCCCGCGCGCCTATGGGGCTCTCTACTACGACGGCGGCCGTCGCCATCATAGGCAGCACCATTATTACCGCGACTCGCATTACTACTTCGGCTACCGGCCCATTCGCTACTTCGGTCGCCGTTATTACGAACCGTGGTACGGGTATAGCTACATCAGCGCATACCGGCCCACTCCCCATGTCTACCGCTTCTACGACACGGACGTGTACTACATCGATCAGGTATACGGGGCCGGCGGGGCCTATGATGCTGCAGGGGCCACCGGTGTTGAAGTGTTGGAAGGCCCTCCCACTCCAGGCGAGGCGCTCCCGGCGCTGACCGAGCCGGGTGACGCCACGCTGATCGGTCAAGGTAACACGGCCTTTATGGTCGGGCGTTACGACGAGGCCCACCGCCTCTACGCCAGTGCGATGCTCGCTGAGGAACGGGATGGGTATGCGAAGTTCCTGTACTCGCTGGCCAATTTTGCCATGAAGGACTACGAGGTCGCGGCGATGGCCATCAGGCGGGCGCTGTTGACGACCCCGGAGCTGATTGATTATCCGGTCGACGTCCGGCGCCTGTATTCACACGCGTCGGCATTTGAAACGCAGATGGACGATCTAAGGCGGTTCGTCAGGGACCACCCCGGCGATCGCGGCTCGCGCCTTCTGCTCGGTTACCTTCATTATGCCGGCGGTGAGCCGGGGCGTGCGCTCCCGATTCTGAGCGACCTGGCTGTGTCTGATGCCAATGACGGTGCCGCGACACTGTTGCACGACGCGGTGGTGCGCATCGTACGGGAAGGCGAGCCGGACTAGCGACGGGAATCAAATGGATTCGGAGTATACCGCGGGCGCACCGGCACACTTCCACGGCAGTGCGATTACGCACGCACCTGCACGTAGGCCATCAGTTTGTACGCCAGGCGTGCGGCCAGAAACTCCGTGACCACTTGCCCGGGGATCGGTGCGACCTCGACGATATCCGCACCGACGACCTTTTTTTCGGCGGCGACACGGCGCAGCAATGCGGTCACCTGATACCAGTCGAGCCCGCCGGGCTCCGGCGTGCCGGTTCCCGGTGCGCAGGCGGGATCGAAGCCATCAATATCGATGGTGACGTAGACCGTGTCCCCCAAGGCGTTGAGCGCGCGGTTCACCCAGTTGCCATCCGTGTGACATTCGCGGGCGGTGATCGGATCGATGCGCCTACGCTTCATGAAGCGGTGGTCTTCAGGAGACACCGAACGGACACCGACCGGAACGATGCTCGCGCCCAGGTCGACGATTCGGCGCATGACGCACGCGTGCGAATACGGATTACCCCGATAACGATCACGCAAATCGCAGTGAGCGTCGATCTGCAAGACCGACAGCTTTTTGTGTTTGGCCATCACGGCCCGGACGAGCGCGGAGCTGATACTATGTTCGCCGCCCAGGGCGAAGAGGAACTTGCCGTCCCGGACGAGGCGCCTGGCCAACTTGAACAAACCTTCATGCATCGCCTCCGGCCCGGTCATATCGGGCTCGACCGGATCCAGCGTGGCGATGCCACATTTGTAGTACTCGTCTCCCAGTTCCTCGTCGAACCATTCCATGTGCTGCGAGGCGGAAATGATGGCGGCCGGACCGTTGCGCGCCCCGGGTTGATAGCTCGTAGTCGGGTCGAAGGGAACCGGCAACACCACGAATCGGGCGTCATGGTAGCGGCAGTGCTCCTCATCAAGCCCGAGGAAGTTGTTGGGGATCGTGTCCATGTCACGTTACCGTCACCGGCTCTCATACGTCGCGCGGGTGGCATGGGTCCGCATCAGACCCCTCGCTTACGCTCGGGGCTCGGATCAGGCGGGCGATGGTCAATTGCCATCGCTGAAT
>JBARRC010000813.1:0-11482 GCA_049644045.1 Phycisphaerae bacterium | reverse complement strand
GCCTGTGCTGCGTCGGCCGTTGATGCTGCGCGCTATTCGGATCCCCAGCTACGAGCGGTTACCCGAATCGTTCCCGGTCCATCGCCACCCCAGCGCTGATTCGAACCCGCGTTGCCGCAGCCCAACTCTACGCAAGTAGCGTGCCGAACAGGATTGAGAACGTCCCCTTTTCTCAGTCCTTGGGCACAAGATATATCTCGACGCGGCGATTCTGGCTCCTCCCCGCTTCGGTGGCGTTGTCCGCCACGGGCCGGTACTCGCCATACCCTATCACGCCGGTGCGCTCCGGCGGGTATCCGTTCTTCCGTAGAACGTGCGCCACGGATATGGCTCGATGCGCGGAAAGGTGCCAGTTGGTCGGGTGCCTGGTGGCCGACTTGACGATCGGGTGGTTGTCGGTGTGGCCAGCGACAATCGCCTCGAAATCAGCGGCGATGGGCGACTTAATGATCTCCGAGAAATTCCGCAGCGCCTCCATCGAGGCCTCTTTCACCATGTCGCTGCCGCTGGTAAACAGCAGGTCGGACTTCCACTTCACCGTCCCCCTCGCCGGATCGTAGACCACGGCTGTGGGATAGTCATTGGCAAAGCGTTTCAGCGCGCTGTCCAAGGACGGGGGAAGCTTCGGGCCGGCTATGGTGACATCGCCTAGCATTTGCTTGTCGGCGACTTCCTCGAGGGCGGTCTGGGCGGTCTTCCTCATCTCATCGAGGAGCTCGTTTTCCTGCCTGAGATTCGCCACCAGCTCGCCTTTGGTCTCGATCTCGCGTTCGAGAGAGCCGACACGTGTCCGGATCGAATCGTTGACGCTGCGCGCGTCAAACAATTCCTGGGCGAGCGCCTCCCTCTCCGCCAATACGTTACGATGCGCCGCCTGCAATCGCCGGTACTCATCCAGCGACGCACACCCGCTCGACGCAACCAGGGTAAAACCGCCCGCCAAACAGCCAACCATCCATCCGCCACAGCGCATCACATGCCTCCTGTGCTCGTAAACCATTGCTTGTCCGCTGAAACACTCCACCCGCCCGCAACCGACCGTGCCTTAGCTGGATCGCTTCGCCAGAAAGTACGTCGCAGCCGCCGCAATCACGGCTGTGCCCAGCGCTCCTGCGGCGTACATCCAGAGCTTCGCATAAACGGACTCGAGTAGCGCGGGCGTGATCCCACGCACGAGGGCGGCCGACCCCAACCCGGCAAACAACATGACCACCACCGCGACCGCCATCAGAGCCGTCAGACTGGTCGAGACCGCGTCCGGACCATACTCGACCACCTCCTTGACCACAGCTCGCGGCGGCGCAGGCGCCGGCTCAACCCCCGTTCCCGTCTTATCCTCCGCCTCCACCTCAGCCTCGGCTTCGAGCTCCTCTTCGGCTTCGGTGGTTCCCTCGGGGATGGCTTCATCGAGCCCGGCCCGGGTCTTCTCCCCCATCTCGATCGTGCCTTCTTCCTCACCGGAGTAAATTTCCTCGAGCAGCTCATCGCCCAGTGAGGTGTCATCACTCTCCCGGGTGAGGTCTAGGATGCCCGAGCCGCTACCCGTCCCCTCCATCCCCAGGCCGGCGACATCGGTGACCGCCGTCTGTGCCAGCGGATCAACATGCTCGTCGAGATCGTCGTCATCGAAGACGTTCACGCCGACCGATGGGACGACCGTATCCTCTTTCGCTTTCTTGGAGGCGGCGGTACCCGTACCCGTACCGGTACCCGCAGCCGAGTCCTCCAAGTCGACTTCTTCGAGACTTAGAATATCGCTGCCGGACGGGGCCAACTCGACGCTCGAGTCCTCGATGGGCTCGGCAGGCTCGAGTACGATGTCTTCACCGGCCGGGGGAGTGGCGCCGCCGGCGTCCCTGCTGTCGGGAGCACTCGGGCCCGCCAACTCGTCCACATCCTCGATCTTATAGTTGAACGTGTCGGCGTCGCGGAACTCACGGAGCTTCCCGGCGCGAACGAGATCTTTTAGGCCTTCCTCCGTGGTGCCAAGCCGTTCAGCCGCCTCTTTTACCGTGTAGAACATCTTTACCATGGAGTTGCGCCTCGTATCGTGCAGCCGCGTTGGACACCCCTTCTAGGGCATCTGATCCTCACTCGATTGAAGCCTGTACTGCCGCTGCTCCTCGATCATCTGCTCCACGACGTCGGGTGGCAGATCACAGATGTTATGGTTTTCAAGGTACCGATCATAACGCCACGTCCGGGCCGCCGCCAGTCGCAGGCACCCCTTTTGTGGCAGATACTCGTAGGCCCAGATGGTCATGGCGTCGATGTCCACCATATAGACGCCGTACGTGCTCTTCGACAGTTGCCCGGAGAATGCAAACACACCCCGCGCCCCGCCGCTGGCCACTGGCTGCCCAAGCGCGATCCCGCTTGGTGGGAGGTCGTCCGACCGAACCACCATCACCGTCGCAATTACCACCAGGGCGGTCGCGATCACCCACAAGACCGGGTGTGGGACCCCCCGACCGCCCGGTCCGACGCGCGAAGATTCGGACAAACGCTCACTCACGGTGATAGTTTAAGACCTCATTATTAGACCCGCATAATTATAGCAGGGCTTGGCCACGTCACAATAACCCCAGCCCTTCGGCGATCGTGTTCCCAATGGGTCCGGTAAGGGCGTGCCCCCTCGCAACAAACACAAAGGTAACGCGGGCCTGCCCTCGGCTGCCCGGCATGTGCTGCTTTAACGGGCACGGGGCTGCCTGTCCGATCACATCACGATGCACATCAAGACTCTATTTATCTTAACTTGCAGTTTGCACTTTGGGGAGGTACGCGGTAAGATCAGCATCTGTTTGGGGGAGCGCCAAAGTGAGGCGTGTAACCAGGGTCTTGGGCTAGCCGCGATCGGCTGCCTATCAGTGTTGATCTTATATACGGGGGGAAACGGGCGGTGTCACTTGCCGGCGTTGATGTGACCGGCGGACATTGACATTTCCAAGACGCATCTCGTCCGCAAACAGGCCGCCGTGGCTTGAGTCAAGCGGATGGGTTGTGCGGTGCACCGTATTCCCAGTTCGACAAATGTGCATTTGGGCAAGGAGAAGAAGGATGCAACTGAATCGGCTCGCGATAGGCTTGGCGTTTACTGCCTTGGCGGCCTTAGGCACGGCTACGTCCGGGGCGAACCCCTCGGGCGACTTTGACGGCGACGGTTCCGTTGGGGTAGGAACGGAAGAAAAACTGGGGGATTACTTCTATTTCGAGATCTGCTTTTCGATCTCCGGCCCGGGCCATGACCCGGGCTATGACGTGTGCGTGGACACCTTCGACGCTGACGGGGACGGCGACGTGGACCTGGCCGACTTCGCCGCGTTCCAGCGGGCGCGCGGGCACCTGCCCATGCCCCTCAAGGACACCCTGGGGAATGCGATCACGATCGATTCAACCAGACCCTACAGCCCGCGGTATACGTGCGGTGACTGCCACGAGCACGAGGCTGACGAGGTCGCGAATGGCGAGTGGTTCCAGCAAGGACGCGCGGATGTGGATGGCAACGTCGACATGCGCGACGACTACTTCGGCGACGGTCGCTATTGGATCAAGAGCGCGGGCCGATACGGCAAGTGGGGGCAGTCCTTCCAGTTCATGTTGGCTGCCAAGGACAACACGCATGCGTCGCAGATCGACCAGACCACTTTTGCCTGGGTTCGCGATTGCAGCGGCTGCCACTCCGGCGGCGGGCCGGGCGAGTTCGACCGCGACGACCAGCTTCTGTACAACGAGGCGACGGGCGAGTTCGGCTACGAGTTGCTAGGCAAGGAACCGGAAGACGTCGATCTCGATGGCGATTACAGCGTCCTGGACCGCGCCACCGGTGCGGTAAGTGCAGCTCCGTGGGACCAGACCGGTCTGTCGGAGGCCGACTGCCTCCTGTGTCACCGTGACAACCGGCCCGAAGTGGGTGGGACGGACATGGTTATGGGCTGGCGCAATAATGTTCTGGCTGCCGGCACAGCCCTGGTGGACGACCTGGGCGACCCGGTACCTGCCTTTGCTGCCGCCTCTACGGCCGGTCAGGGGTGGTTTTCCACCAACACGATCGCTGGTGTCGCGGCTACGCCTCAGGGCGATGGCTCGCTCAGCCCGGCGGATCTTGCCTTCATAGAGGGACCCGGTTCCGATATCGGAGGCGCTGCCGCCACCACCACGCTTCAGATCGACTATCAGGTCGGTGTGGACAATGGCAGCCTCATTGTCGGTGAGAACGATGAGGTCTTCTTGACCCCCGGTTCCGTGGCTCAAAGAACGTTGGACCGGGCATGCGTCAATTGTCACCCGCTCAAGGTCGTCGCCGGCGAGGTGTGGTTCGACGAGCGCGACGTGATGTATGCGGGCTTCAACAATCTTCGCGACGATGACCCCACCAATGACATCCCGCCCGAGAGAAGTACCGCCTGTACGGAGTGCCACCCCACCGCACTGGACCACAACGCCGCCAAAGGTAACGCCTTTCAGCTCCAGTATCGCAACGAACTGGACTATGAAAACTTCCGATCATGCCGGGAATGCCACCTGACGGTGCTTGCCAACGGCGATCCGAACCCGCTCAAGCACCCGAAGGCCCCGGATGTTCCCGGCGAGGATCCGATCCACCTGATCGGATTTGCCGAGGGTGAGAACGGTCCCATGCGGGTGATGTCCTGCCAGGCCTGTCATATACCGTACGCGCTGACGGCGGGCTTGTTCTTCAGGGATATCACGGTACCCGGGAACCTGGCCTGGACGTCGCAGTACCTCTCGACCGATCCGCTTAACCCATTGGCGGAGGACGACGACAGCCGGTGGTATCCGCCGCTTTTGTGGAAGACGGACAGCGACGGCGAAGAGCGGCTGTTTCCGGCCAGTGTATGGATCAACATTTACTTCGGTGACTGGGATCAAAAGGGTACGCCGGACGTTCTGAGCGATGACGTCATTGCGCCGATCTACACCTGGCGCTTGGCTCAGGTCGTGGGAAGCTCGCCGCTCCCCGTGCTAACGGACGACGACGGCGACGGGCGGCTCGAGATCGACCGGCCCGAGGAGATCCTGGCGTATTTCGAGGTGCTCAAGGGCAATGACGCCAACGGCCAACAGGTCGCGGCCAATCCGGTCCTGGTCAGAGGTCCGCGCGTCTGGTACGAGGACTCAGAGGCACCCGACGGTGTCAACTTCTTCGAGCATGAGGGCACCGGCATCCCGATCACCTCGTACCCCTACATCTGGGGTATGGATCACAACGTCCTTGCGAAGGAGGAATCCTGGGGAATTGGCGATGAGCCGGACAGTTGCGATACCTGCCACCGGAATGATGGGCAGTCACCGGTCTTCGATCGCAAAGTCCTTGTCGATCCGCACGGCCTGGACGGTAAACCGGAGTACACGACGGTCAAGGAAATGGTGAAGGTTTACCCCTTCCACTCACGCATCGTTCTGAAGGACAGCCTGGGTAATCCACTGACCGTCGATTCGACCGCGCCCTACAGCGGGCGACAGACCTGCGGCGGAGTTGGCTGCCATGACACGGAACACGTGTCTCACGGGGCCTGGTTCCAGGACGGCCGCACCGATGTCAACGACAACATCGACATGAAGGACGACTACAACGACGACGGCCGATACTGGATCAAGAGTGCAGCCCGATACGGCAAGTGGGGCCAGTCCTTCCAGTATCTATTGGCCGCCAAGGAAAACGACAACGCTTCCCAGATCGACCAGCCCACGTTCAACTGGATTCGCGATTGCAGCGGATGCCACCCAGGGGCTGGTCCGGGTGAGTTGGACCGTGACGGCGAGCTTCATTACAACGAAGAGACGGGTAAGTTCGGCTACCAAGTCCTCGGCAAGACACCGGAAGAAGTTGCGCTCGACGGCGACTATACCACTCAGGACTACGCCACCGGGACGGTGAGTCCCGCTCCGTGGGACGTGACCGGTTTGTCCGGACCTGATTGCCTGTTCTGCCACCGCGCCGATCTACCCGAAGTCGGCGGGACGTACATGAGCCTCGGTTGGCGCAAGAACGTTCTAGCCGCCGGAGCGAACCTGGTAGACGATGGAGGGAATCCGGTGCCGGCTTTCGCCGCCGCCGGGACGGCCGGGCAGGGGTGGTTCTCCACCAATACGGTTGCCACGACCGCAGCCACATCTCAGGTCGGTGCAGCGGGCAGCACGGCGGACGCCGCTTTCCTTGATGCCATGTTGGGTGGACCGGGCGCCAGCGCCGGAAGCACCGCGGCTACGAGCGTGCTTCAGATCAACTACCAGGTCGGTGTGGACAACGGCAGCCTTGTTGCGGATGCCACAAGCGGTGTGGTTTCGCTGGCCACCGCCTCCCTGGCGTATCCGCCGAAGGACCTGGCCTGTTGGGGTTGCCATCCGTACGGCACCGTGGCCGGCACGACGTGGTTCGACGAGCGGGACATCCACTACCGCAAGTTCAACAACCTCAATGACAGCAGTCCGCACAATGACATTCCGCCGGAGGAGAGCAGGGTCTGCACGGTGTGCCACCCCGGTGATTTCGACCACGACATCGGGAAGGGCAACAGCCCGCAACTCCAATATCGCAACACACTTGACTGGGAGAACTTCCTTACCTGCAGGAACTGCCACCTGAAGTATCTTTCCGGCGGCGAGCCGAACCCGCTCAAGCACCCGGACGCCCCGGACGTTGGGCATCCAGCGGACCCGGCGCTGGCTCACATTGTCGACCCGAGGATGTTCGAGATCCTCTCGTGTCAGGCCTGCCACATCCCGTACGCGTTGACCCCGTCCGTGCTCTTCAGGGACATCACGGTTCCGGGTAGCGTCGGCACGACCCAGCGGTATTATTCGACCGACCCGCTTGATCCGCTGGCCGAGGACGACGACAGCCGGTGGTATCCAACCCTGCACCTCAAGGAGGACGTCGACGGCCACGAGCGGTGGTTCCCGACCAACATCTGGATCAACGTCTACTTCGGTGACTGGGACCGGAACGGCACGCCGGACGACCTGACCGACGATGTGATCGCGCCAAGCTTTACATGGCGCGTGGCGCAAGTCGTAGGGCCCGAGCCGCTCTCCGTGCTAACGGACGACGACGGCGACGGGCGGAAGGAGATCAACCGTCCTGAGGAAATCCTGGCGTATTTCGCGGTGCTCAAGGGCAACGATGCCAACGGCCAGCAGGTGGCCGCTAATCCGGTCCTGGTCAGAGCCAAGCGCGTCTTCTACGAGGACCCGGACAACCCGGGCACCGTTCTTTCGTTTGCGCACGAGGGGACTGGCATCGCGATGGAGAAGTGGTATCCCTATATCTGGAGCTTGGACCACAACGTCCTCGCAATGGAAGAGTCGTGGGGGTATGCGGAGAACCCGATCGACGGATGCAAGCACTGTCACCGGCCGCTAACCCTCGATTCACCGGTCTTCGACCGTTTGATCCTGGTTGACCCGTGCGATGAGAATGGTGAAGAGTTCTACCAGACGGTCAGGGAGATGACCGGCTTGAACCCGCCGTAAGTCGCGGAGCGCAACGTTACATGACCGTTTTGGCGCTGGCAATGTCAGTCGTCCTGGGGCTGGGGACCTCGAGGTCCCCAGCCTCGGGCGACTTTGATAACGACGGTTACGTTGGACTTGAGGACCACTTCTACTTCGAGGTATGTTTCTCGATCTCCGGCCCGGGCTATTCGCCCGGCTACGACGTGTGCCTGGATGCCTTCGATGCTGACGCGGATGGTGACGTAGACCTGGTTGACTTCGCCGCCTTCCAGCGGGCCCGCGGGCACCTGCCCATGCCCTTAAAGGGCTATCAAGACGAAACAATCCTCATCGATTCCACGCAACCCTACAGCCGCCGACATACCTGCGGCGGGTGCCACGACGTGAACCACGTGGCCAACGGCATCATGTTCCAACAGGGCCGCACCGACCTCGATCGTAACATCGACATGCGGGACGACTACTTCGGCGACGGGCGGTTTTGGATCAAGAGTTCCGGCCGATACGGCAAGTGGGGCCAGACCTTCATCAAGCTGTTGGCCGCCAAGGAAAACACGAACGAATCCCAGATCGACCAGACCGCCTTCGGATGGGTTCGCGACTGCGGTGGCTGCCACCCCGGCGGGGGTCCGGGTGAATTCGATCGCGATGCCGAGCTCTTCTACAACGAGATTAGCGGAGACTTTGGCTACGAGGTGCCGGGCTACACACCGGAAGAAGTCCGTCTCGACGGGGACTATAGTCTCTTGGACTATTCCACCGGTAACGTGAGTCCGGCCCCGTGGAACGAGACGGGTGTGTCGGAGCCCGATTGCCTCGTATGCCACCGTGCGGGAAGGACTTGGGACAGCGGCTGGGACATGAACTGGGCATGGCGCTCAGCCACGCTCGCGGGAGGCACCTCACTCGTGGATGATGCAGGGGAGCCGGTACCGGCCTTTCTGGCGGCGGGAACAGCCGGTCAGGGATGGTACTCTACCCTCGAATTCGGCAATTTCCCGGGGCTGTGGCCCATTGCGTCAACATTGCAGATCGACTACTCCGTCGGCGTCGACGACGGCAGCCTCCTCGTGGATGAAAGCGATGCGGTGGCCTTGTCCCCCGGATCCGTGACGTGGCCCCCCAGAGACCGGGCGTGCTGGAGTTGCCATTTCGCCTTTGGGGTCATGACCGGGACGGTGTGGTTCGACGATACGAACGTGATGTACAGGAAGTTCAACAACCTCAGCGACGACGATCCGCATAACGACATTCCGCCCGACAGGAGCACCGCCTGCACCGTGTGCCATCCCGGTGACTTCGACCACAACTTCGCCAAGGGAAACAGTCTTCAAATCCAGTTCCGCGACGAACTGGATTGGGTGAACCTGCGATCTTGCCGGGACTGCCACCTGTTAGACAGCCCCACCCGGCATCCGGAGGCACCGCCGATCCCCGATCCCTACACCTCGGATGAGATTCACCGTGTTCCGGGCTTCGACTACGTGTCGTGCCAGGGATGCCATGTTCCGTACCCGCTGAGTTCGGCCTTGCTTTTCAGGGACATAACAACGGGGACCGTCGGTACGACGGCACAGTACCTGTCGGCTGACCCGCTCAACCCGGCAGACCCCGACAAAAGCCGATGGTATCCAACCTTCAGGTGGAAGGAGGACGTCGACGGCATCGAGCGCCTGTTCCCCTGCAACATCTGGGTCACCATCTATTGGGCAGACTGGGACAAGAGCGGCACGCCGGATGATCTAAGTGACGACGTCATTTCGCCCATCAGCACATGGCGCATCGACCAGCTCACGGGTGGGACGCCATTGCCCGTGGTCACCGACGACAACGATGATGGACAGTTCGAGATCAACCGGCCCGAGGAGATCCTCGAATATATACAGTTACTCAAGGGTAACGACAGCTATGGCCGGCAGGTGGCTGCCAACCCTGTGCTCGTGAAGGGCATCCGCGTCTGGTATGAGGACCCGGAAGCGCCGCAAGGCATAAACTCCTTCCAGCCGGAGGGGACCGGCATCCCGATCACCTGGTATCCCTACATCTGGGGCATGGATCATAACGTCCGCCCGAAAGAAGAGGCCCTGGGCCACGCTCCTCCGGGAAACCCCTACGAAGGATGCAGGCAATGCCATCGCCCGGCGACGCACGACTCGCCGGTCATTGACCGTCTGATCCTGGTCGATCCCTACGGCCTCACCGGAAAGCCGGAATACCGAACGGTCCGCGAGTTGACAGGGGCGAACCCACCCTGAGCGATTGCGGATTGGGGATTGGGGATTGGGGAACATGTCCACTCCGGTGGGTGGCATGGCCAAGCGCAGCGCCGCCATGCGGAATGATCGCCGCTGGACCGAGAATCCCCTCTCGGTCCTCTGGCAGGTGCCGAGAGAGGATTCTCGGCACAGCGTAACACCATGCCGGCGCCTTCGGCTTGGGCATACCGCCCAGCCGCGGGCGCGAGGACGGTACGCCGTCTTTCCTCAAACGGCCCCGGGCGCGACAAGATCCTCTGGCTGCGTCGCCGTGACCTCTCGCCGCAATGTCACACGCCGAGCCGCTCGTTCGATGACACCGGTGACGATCAACTCGAACCTTCGCAACGCTTCCTCCCAGCAATGGTTCACCACAACGAACCGGCGGGCGGCTTGGCCCAGCCGCTCCCGCTCGGCTGGATCTTTCAGCAAACGCACCACGCCGTCGACGATGTCTGCGGGGCGGTCGGCGACGAGGTACTCCTCATCGTGGCCGGCCGCGATACCCTCAGCCGCCTTGCTGGTAAGCACGACCGGCCTAGCGACTGCCATTGCTTCCAGCACTTTGTTTTGCAGGCCTCGGGCGATGCGCATCGGCGCGACACTCACGTCGAAGCGCCGCACCTCCGATGTCACATCCTCGACACCGCCGACGACCTGGACACCGGGGACGTTCGCAAGCTTGTGCACCCGCTGCGTCGGCGACCGGCCGACGATGCGAAAGACCGCCTCAGGACACGCGGCTCGAATCTCGCGCCAACAGTTGGAGACAAACCAGCAAACGGCGTCTACGTTGGGTCGATAGTCCATCACGCCGACGAAGCCGACAGTCGATCGCAGGGACGACTCGCGAACCGATTTCCGATTGGGGATTGCCGATTGGGGATTGTCAATGGTCGATTGCCGATGGTCGGTTGGGGCACCGGAATATCCCAATCCCCAATCCCCAATCGGCAATCCCCAATTCCCAATCCGCGATCCGTTCCCTGAGGGATCGGGGAGCGAGACGCCGTTTCCGATGATATGAAGCTTGCCCGGCGGCGCTGCTCCCTGCAGCGGTGCGGCTTCCGATTCGGTGATGACAAACGTGGCATCGAAGGCATTGAGCCAGGCCCGCTCTTTGAGTGCCAAACGGTGTCCTTCAGTCCGATACAACCATCGCGCGGGGCCGTGGGAAACCGCTGCGTAGTCGAGCCACTTTCGACTGTCCAGATCGCACAGATCCAGCACACGCCTTGCAGCCGGCACTTCCAGAGCGTACGGAGCCATGCTCGACGAGAACGCGACCACGACGTCGAATTGAATCGAATCGCACCACTTGCGCAGGGCCGCCCGCATCGCCGCGTGGCTGTAGAACGATTCCGTAAGGGTCTTCCCGCGAGCAAGACCTGCTACGCCACGTAACATGGCGGGTGCGCGTCTAAGCCGGATCGCCGCCACGTCTTTGCAATAACCCCGTAGTGGTTTGACGTACTGAGTGTCGGACGGCGTGTCCACGAAGCAGGCACACCACACGCGGTGACGCCTGGTGAGATGTTCGAACTGCCGGAAGGAACGCAGCTTGTCGCCCTTGTCGGGCGGAAGTGGAATACGGTGAACCAGATAAAGAATGTTCATGGGGTCATCCTGGAATGTGTCTTGCCAACCGCGCCCCGACCGCTCGGGTGACACACAGCGGCAAATGTCTCCATACACTACGTGCGATGCCAAACTTCGGATTACCGGGTGACAGGTTCGGCGTGTTGCAC
>JBARRC010000812.1:0-9302 GCA_049644045.1 Phycisphaerae bacterium | reverse complement strand
AGTGTCACATTATCGCTGATACGCAAGGCCCAAATGTAGCGACCCTGGACACTTTCCCCCAGGTTGTACCGCTTGCAGATGTCCGGGTAGTTCTGCTCAGCCGTCAGCAGCTCCGGCCCGATCTCGGAATAGGTGTGGTATTGTTGTGCACGCGCCGGGCTGATGCCTCCGAGCCACGCCAGACACAAAAACGGAGCAGCCACAAGGCGCAATCGCCGTAATCGGCCGTCATCTCGGGTCACAATGCTGACAAGTCTCTGGCTGACCACCCTCTACCCCTCTTTCCTGTTACGCGATACGCGAACGTCAAACCGGGAAGGAAATCATTGAAAACAAGGTTTAGTATCGTGCTTCATCGGTTATCCGACGCAGGACACGTGCGTCACCAGAAGCCCCCCTGACTTAGCTTCATGGTACCAGGAACAAGACCCATGTTCAACCAGTCGCAAAAAAGGTGTCAGGATGATTTTTTTCGAGACGACAAGACGCGTTGCGGCGCCTCAGCGGACAACCGTGCCATTTAGATCTGCAAAAGCAATGAAGAAAAAATCATCCTGACACCTTTTTTTGTCCGTACCCCCATTGGCGCGAGGCGAGGCGGGGCGCGCGGGAGTCCGTGTTCCGGTCGATCGCCAAGTGCGTCAGGGCAGGCGCCAAGATCAGGACGGACGCCTGCGACCACTACCCGCCGATCGCCAAGAGGCTGGTGCCGGATGCGACGGTGGAGCCGCACATGAGTCCCGGGAACCCGGAGAACCCCGGCGACGGCGGCTTTGACCCGCTATTCGCGCTAAACCACTTGTTCGCCACGCTCAGGCAGGACTTGTCGAGGCTGGGGAGAAGCACGTGGGCCACGACGAAGACGCTGACGGGCCTGCTCAACCACCTGATGCTGTATGTCGCGTGGCGGAACGGCTATGAAGTGTCCTAGGCGTCTGCTCAGCTAGTCCCCGTACCAAGAATCATCTGCCGTCACGCCTAACGCGACCATCTCCCCTATGGTCGCCCGTTTCGTGGACGAACCAGCCCCTTGGAAGGTAGACTGCAAGAGAGTGTAGTACCACGATGCATCGCGGTCGCCGAACTTGCGCAGGTTCGCGGACAGGTCACGACAAAGCGCCATTCTCGCGCCGTAAGAGGCGGAACACCAATCGTAGCCATCGTCGGTCCCCCTCAATGTCTCGGTTTTCACAGACATCGAGGACGGCGTTGAGTCCGTCGATGAGTTCATTGCGCCAAGCACGAAAACCACCCCGACCACGCCGAACACGCAGAGGAAAGCAGTGAGCATCGCCTCCCCGGCATGCACACCCGGCTTAGGCGCACCGCATGACGGACACTCGTTATCGGTTCGAGCTACACGGGCATTACATGCCCGACACTTCACCACCGTGGCTGCCATGACTGCCCCCTAGCTTCTTGTCGAACACCGACCCGATTCAACGTCTCATGCATAATACGATTTGTTCGGCTTAAATGCTGACTCCCGCCCGTCGCGCCCTATAACTAGGCACACTCAGGTCGGACAGTTAGCAGCATCTGTTCCTCGAAGGGGAGCCCGCAGCCTCGGCAAAGATCGGCCAGCGTTTCCTGCGGTTTGCTCACGAGGTCCTCATAACGAACAATGTTAATCGCGTGACGTTTGGCCCATTCCGCCAAAGCCGCCCAGTTCTCCGCGAAGTGCAGCATGAGTTCGGCGTCGTTGGCGAAGAGCGGCAGATCACGAACCCAGCACCGGATCACCCGCCCCGGAATCCCGCGCCACCAGCGACAGAAACGCAGGGTCGAGACGGCGGCGTCGTAGGGGTGCCGCGTGATCGCGACGGCGGGGTGCGGGGCCGTCCGCGACGTGCTCGAGCAGCTCCACGTTCTCCCATTCACGCTCCGCCCGGTATGTTTCCTTGATGACCAGAAACTCGAGGTCGTTCTTCTGCGCCAGCTCGATGAGGAACGTGAGAAAACCGTCATAGTCGCAGTTCCTCGGAACGCGCACCGGATGGAGGCCGCCGGATCGCCGCACGCGCGCGAAGAACCAACGCAGCCGCCAGCGAGAGTAGATCGCATGCGCGAGGAATGGCTCACTGAGCGAGAGCACGCGGTCCCCACCGGCCACAAGGTAGCTCAACAGGGTAGTGCCACTCCGCGGCGGCCCAACGATGAAGATGGTCTTGACCTTTATGACCGACCCGTGCCGAGTTAGAATCACTGCCCGTGGCGCCACGTCCCGGACTGATCCGATCTCGATGTGGTAACCGGATGTCGCGGTGGACGCAACTTCCGGTGTATGTCTCGGAGCGCGGGCGGACGCGGCTTGGAGCGGAACTCATGTGGTCAATCCTTAACGGTACGATCGTCAACGTCATCACCGTGTCGGTGGGGAGCCTGGTCGGGTTGTCCATCGCGGCGAGGCTGCCGCAGCGCTATCAGCAGATCGTGCTCCACTCGCTCGGGCTCGTCACGATTGTCCTGGGGGTGGATGCGGCCGTGCTTCGATTCGCCGATGCGGTCGAAAAGTTCGGGCCGCTGGTCGAAGGAGGAAATACCTACGGGGCGCGGTTGGCGATGGTGATGATCGCTTCGCTGCTGGTGGGCGCGATCATCGGTACTGCGCTTCGGCTGCATGAGCGGATCGAGTCGGCCGGGGCGTGGATTCACGGCCGCTTCTCCGGCCAGGACGGTCAGACGTTCGCGGAGGGATTTCTGACAGCCAGCGTAATCTTCTGCGTGGGCCCGCTGACGCTGCTGGGCTGTTTGGAGAACGGTGCCCACGCTGATCCCAGCTTTCTGTACATCAAGTCGTTGCTCGACGCGTTCTGTTCGCTCGCGCTCGCCTCTTCGCTGGGATGGGGTGTGTTCGCAAGCGTCCTGACGGTGCTGTTTTATCAAGGGGGACTGTCGCTGCTTGCCTACTGGGTAGCTGAGCCGTTGGACGATCTGTCGCTGGCGCTGATGACCGTCGTGGGTGGTATCATGCTGCTGGCTACGGGCCTGGTGCTTTTGGATATCAAGAAGATTCCGGTGGCGAACCTGCTTCCGGGGATTTTCCTGCCGCCGCTCGTCGTCTGGCTGACCGAACGGATATCACCGGGACTCCTGTTGCCCTTGGCGTAGAGAGGCTCCTACAATTAGTGGGAGCGATGACCGAGCAGCAGCGGGTAAGCAATGAGGTGATCTCATCACCTCAGGCCGACTACGATACGTTCCGGTATGTATCCGAGGAGAGTCCCTGTCCGTACCTTCCGGATCTGCAGTCCCGTAGCGAGGCCTATTTCCTCGATCGGCTTGACGGGACCATGTACGAGCGATTGCTCTCGCTGGGGTTTCGCCGTTGCGGACGGTTCGTGTATCGTCCGCGCTGCCGTGCGTGCCGCGCGTGTCGCCAGCTTCGCATCCCCGTTGCCGATTTCACCCCCACACGGTCGATGGGACGTGTTGTGCGCTGCAACAGCGACGTGTGCGTCGAGATCGGCAGGCCAGCCCCATCGGAGGAAAAGTTCGAGCTGTATCGGGTCTACCTCGACGCACAGCACGACGGTGCGATGGCCCGGACCTACGAAGCGTTCCATGAGTTTCTATACGACTCGCCGACCGAGACGTACGAGCTCTGCTACCTGTTAGGCAGGCGTCTGATCGGTGTCAGCATCACGGATCGCGTGCCCGGCGGGTTGAGCAGCGTATACATGTACTTCGACCCGGCCCACGCGTCGCGGAGTCTGGGCACCTTCTCCGTGCTTTGGGAAATCGAGCACTGTCGGCGAAAGACCCTTCCCTACTATTATTTCGGCTTCTACGTAGCCGGGAGTAAGACGATGGCTTATAAATCCCGATTTCGCCCCAACGAGGTTCTTGCGGGCAACGATCGTTGGGTGGTGTTTCGGGGGTAGCTACGCCAATGGCGAATAGCGAATGATGAATAGCGAATAGCGAATGAGGAGCAGGGAGTTGATACTTTCGCTATTCACCGTTCGCCGTTCGCCATTCGAGTTGTCACGCCGATCGTTCGAGCGTATCTTGCTGGTCAAGCCAAGTTCACTCGGGGACGTGGTGCATGCGCTGCCCGTCCTTCACGGGCTACGCACACGGTACCCCAACGCCAAGATCGATTGGTTGATTGCAACGCCGTTCGCGCCGCTGCTGGAATCGCATTTTGAACTTGATGAGTTGATCCTCTTTGACCGTCGGCGATTCGGCCGGATCGGGCGCAGCCCGCGAGCAACCAGGGAATTCGTTCGGTTCGTTCGAGATTTGAGGGACCGCCACTATGGCTTGGTGATCGATCTACAAGGGTTATTCCGAACGGGGTTTCTGACATGGGCCAGCGGCGCCGGTGTGCGGATCGGCTTTCGCAATGCCCGCGAGGGCGCGTGGTTGTTCTACACGCATCGTCTTCGAGTCGACGAATCCGAAACGCATGCGGTTGACCGCAATTACCGGGTCGCGGAGTTGCTCGGTTTTGAAGATGTTCCGATTGAGTTCAATCAGACTCTACCCGAATCGGTGCGTGCCGAAGCACGGAATTTGCTCCGCGAGCGCGGACTTACCGGTGAGGGGCGCCTGGTGGTTGTTGTTCCCGGGGCGCGCTGGGAGACGAAAACGTGGCTGCCGGAACGGTTTGCCGAGACGATCGACGAGCTCCATGGCCGTAACCTGGCACGTTGCGTGCTGGTCGGTGGTCCGGACGAGGTGACGCTCTGCGAGCGGATTGCGACCGCCTGCCGGTCCGGGCCTATCAATCTGGCAGGGCGGACCACCGTGCAGCAGCTCGCCGCGGTGGTAGGGCTGGCTAACTTGGTGCTCTGCCACGACTCAGCCGCGATGCACCTGGCGGTAGCGCTCGAGCGGCCGTTGGTCTGCCTGGTCGGGCCGACGAATCCCCTTCGCACCGGCCCTTACCGCCGTGCGGACGACGTGGTCCGATTGGAGCTTGACTGTGCGCCTTGTTACCTGCGGCGGCTGTCACGGTGTCCGCACGATCATCGCTGCATGAAGGAGCTCGACGTGGGTACTGTCGTTGCGGCTGTCGAGCGGTCGCTTTCGCGCCCGGCGGTGGACCCCGTGCAATCCACGACGATGCGCGGGAAGCCGCGGGATAATCTGTCGATATAATCCATGGGGAATTACGAATTACGAAACAGCCCGCGCGACACCCTTTTTGTAATTCGTAATTTGTAATTTGTAATTCTTGAGGGCAGCGTGTTGTGTCGAGGTATTGGCTTAGAGCGCGAAGGTTCTTAACGCAAGGGGTTTTGCATACCAATGATAGCCCGCATGCCATAGCCCTCGGTGTGGGCATCGCGATGTGGGTGGCCTTCTTGCCGCTGATCGGCTTGCAGACAATCATTGCGATCGGCCTGGCCGCGCTGCTCAGGGCCAACAAGGCGGTTTGTATTCCAGTCGTCTGGATCACCAACCCTTTCACAATCGTCCCCATTTTCGGCGCGTGTTTCAGCCTGGGGCGTTCCATCATTTCTTCGCCGACCGGCCCCAGCGAGGTCGTTATCCTTTCGGATCTGCAACAGCATCAGGCGGTTGGGTTCTTCGAACTCGCGTTTTGGAGGGATCTGCTATACCGCCTTGCGGGGTATGGCCTTGAACTGTGGATCGGTTGCATCATCGTCGGCGTGGTGTTTGGCGTCATTTCCTACTTCGCGGCGCGGTGGGGGGTCTCCGCGTACCGCGAACGGCGACGCCGGCGAATCCTCCAGCGCCATTTGCTCCAGTCGAAGCTCGAGCCGGCCAAGGTCACCCGCCGAGGTGATCCGGTATAGCCCGCATTACTGTCGCCAAATGTGGAAGCGGACTACGTTCTGATGCGGTCGATCAGAACCATGGCCAACGTGCAGAACACGAAGATCGGAATCCAGGCGGGCAGCGCCGAGACCGATGCCGGGCGAATGCTCTGCGCGATGAAACTGACCACATAGCACAACCCGCAGGCGATCATACATTTCCCGGCGTCGCTCAACACGTTCGCCGGCGAGCGATCGAGGAAAAAGGGCAGGCCGAGCAGCAGCAGCACGATACCGACGAGCGGCGCGGTCTTACGCGCGTGTTTCGTTTGAACAATGGCCGCCGGGTTCGTCCCGCCCCGTTGCTCCAACTCGTTGAGTTGTGAGAGATTCAAGAAACGAATCCAACCCTCGGATTGTCGTAGCTGGATGGCCTCGGGGTTTAAGTCGCTTTCGTAGTAGACCGGGTAGGTGACCCGCTTGGTTTCGAGCGGCCCGAGACGCCTGTCATCGTCGCGGAGGCGTGTCATCAGACGCCCGCGCTCCAACCGCCAACGTCCCTGCAACCGGACCGCACCGGGTGGTTCCCAGATCGCCCGGTCGGCCTCAAGCGTTTTCACCACCGCACCGGTCTCATCCCGTGTCAGCACCAGAAGTTGTCGCAGGTCGCGCCGGGTGGGGTGGAACTGAGCGGCTGAAAGCAGCGCTCCGTCCCGATCGCGCAGAAACAACACTTCGTAGGCCCGTTTCCCATCCGCATCGTCGTGATCCCGCGCGAGCCTGTGGGCCACCGCTGGTATCAACCACTCCGTATCGACGACCAGGAGGGCCGTCGTCGCCACGCCGAAGACAATGACCGGGGCAGCCAGGCGGTACAGGCTCACACCGGAAGCGAGCACGGCTGTCATCTCGTTGAGCTTTCGCATCCGCGCGACCGTGGCCAGGCACGCAAACAGCGTGATCACGCTCGAAAGCTGCGCGAAGTACAGCAGCAGGTTGGGCCAGTAGAAGCTGATGATGTTGCGGATGACGATCGGCACCGGGTAGCCCTGCTCGGTGAACTCGTCCATGTTCACGAACAGGTCCAGCACCACGTAGAGACTCAGCATGGTGCCCAGCGCGATCGCATAGTTGATCAGCAGGGAACGGAGTATGTATCGATCAAGAACGGTCAACATCGACTGAACTCTATCGCCGCAGCACTCGTGTAAGCGTCCAGACATCCAGCCCGGCCACAACGACGATGCCGCTCCACATCACCAAGAGCCCAAGCCCGTAGGTGACGGCATTGTGTGACATCTGCTTGCCCATCACAATCGTGATGATGACAAAGAGCGTCGGTACAAAGCTGATACCGAACGCCGTCATCACGTGCGCCCCACGGAAGATGATCCCGAGCGCGGCACCCAGAATGACCAGCACCAACACGCTGATACTGAACGCCACTCGCTCGTGGACGACGCCGACGATCCGGCGGACGGTCTCGCCCCGGACCTCCTGGACCCTGGCGCGTTGATCCGCCAACGGGTCGTCCGCGCCGGCCCCGGGCATACCAAGCAGCTCTTCCTCGGTCAGCGCCTCGACACGGGCGATCAGGTCGGGTGCGATCGCGACCGGATCCAGCGTCTCCTTCGGCCGCTCCACCGAGGTCACGCCGTCACTCAAGCGGGCGTTGTACAGCTCGATTTCGACCCCGCTTTCGGTGATGGTGCCGCCGCGCGTGACCTCGAAGATCGCCCGTTCGGCGGTGATCCACCGCTGCCGATCGGCTTTTCGCTCTTCGATGGCCATGTCGGTCAGCTCGATCCCGCCTTCGCGCTGGAGGCGGACCCCGAGCCTTGACTGTATGGTGTATCGCACATTCCCGTCCGATAGCGTCAAGGTTTTGTCATCCAACCAGTCTTGCCACAGCGCGTCATATACCATCAGCCGACCCGCCGCCTGCCTGAGCCTCCTCAATTCCTCGCGGACCTCATGCCACTCAGTCGGCTCCGAAAGGTAGTGGAACAACTCGCCGAGGTTGAGAAACTTGACTTTCTGTGGCACCAGTGATGGGAGTTCGTTGGGTGGGAAGACCTGCCTCTCCGCCTGGAAAAACCGCCCGTCCTTTCGATCGTAGAAGCTCAGTCCCACCATCGAACCGGATATGCGGAATCCCGTTTCCCTCCGATCGATGACGACCTCAAGCTCGCGGGCGGTTCCGTAACGGACCCACTCCTCGCCATCGACCTCCACGAACGCAACGCCGCAAAGTATGATTCGATCAACATTGGACGGGTCGACGACACATTCATCCGCGTAAATGCGGTACCTGCCCCCCAGGGTGATCCCTTGCGGGCGGCTCAAGCGCTGTCGGACCAGCGCGCCCACGTCACCTCCGACAAACTCGTTGAGGTTGCGCACCATACCCGGGATCAGAAAGTTGGTGAACGCGAAGCTGACGCTCGCCGACAACAGGCTCAGGACGACCGTCGGCAGGAAGAGGACGTGCATGTTGATCCCGCTGCTGCGGCATGCGACGAACTCGTTGTCCGCGCTGAGCCGGCCGTAGGTCGCCGCGGCGCCGAACAGCACCGCGATCGGCAACGTCAAGGCGACGGCCAGCGGCAGCAGCAGTGCCATCAAGCGGATGAGCTGGCCGGGGGTGATTTCGCCCAGCTTGATCATGTTCAAGACGCCACCCCCCAGCCCGACCACACCCGTGAGGGCGATGGCGGCCAGCAGAAACGTCTTGCCCATTTCTCGAAAGATGTATCGCTGCAGCGTCCAGGGAAACGGCATGGGACAGGATGGTATCGCCTGCCGGGTTGTATGCAAACGTCACTGGGGAAAACGGATCGAGGCGCGGAAAAGCTTGCGACCAGAGGCGCGAAACCGCCGATAACAACATTGGTATTCCCGGTGAGTGTCTGCGCCAACAGACTAGTGCTCCGTCAACCTCGAATTGACGGGTTTGTTTGCGTGTTCACGGGTGGCATGGGCAAACAAGTTTGCCCATGCCACCCAACCCGCAAGAACAGGTTTGACGGAGCACCAGGACCTTCAGGAATCTCCGAATGTCGTCAAGCTTGCAGCGAAAGATCGTCGAGTTCGATGAACTCTTGTCCGTTGCTCGCGCGGCCCGGGCGGCCGGCAAAACGATCGTCCAGTGCCACGGATGCTTCGACATCGTTCATCCCGGGCACATCCGCTACCTCGAGTTTGCCCGGCGGCAGGGGGATGTGCTGATCGTTTCGCTGACCGGTGACTCGGACATCTCCAAGGGCAACCAGAGACCCTACATCCCCCAGGAGCTGCGCGCGGAGAATCTGGCCGCACTGATGTTCGTTGATCATGTTTACATCGATCCGTCTCCGACGGCGGAGAGTATTCTCGCCCAAGTGATGCCCGACATCTACGTCAAGGGACGCGAATATGAGCACTCGACCGATCCCGCATTCCTCGCGGAGAAGAACGTCGTCGAGGCGTATGGCGGCAGGATCATCTTCTCCAGCGGGGAGATCGTGTTCAGCTCCACGGCGCTGATCGAACGGATGCCGCAAAACGGTGAGACCCAGTCGCACCGACTGAAGC
>JBARRC010000811.1:0-3894 GCA_049644045.1 Phycisphaerae bacterium | reverse complement strand
CAATGAAGCTACGCTGGCCACTCTCGATATCGGCTCATCTCCGGGAACGCTGTCAATCAAAATGTACGTTTGATAACTCACGTAACCACAATAGATTAGACAAGTTGCCGCGAGAACAATCGTCAAGGCACGGATGCCCCGGTGCAGCGCGATTGGGCCCTTAAAACCCGCGGGGAACACAGCTTCCAAGGCGATCCAGAGAGTTCCCATGACGCTCGCCACCCCGAAAACAGCGGAGCCATCTCGGACCCAGTACCATGTGGCAGCCAGGACAATCAGAACTGCCACTCCCGCCACACCCCGTCGGCGCCCAAACCGGATAGACGGATCCAACCGCGGGCCCGCAGCCAATGGGTCCGGCGGGCATTTCCCTTCGGCCCGGTATCTCTCCTCAAGTTGGAGAATCCGGTCAACGACTCTCTGTGTCAGAATGCCGAGTCCTACGGCGAGTTCGCCGCAGCGCTGAGGCAGCCTCCCCGCCGAAATATTCCTGTGCTGCCGCTCATCCAGAACCCAACACTCCTCCGGATGCATCAGCCGCTCCGCTACCGCGACCGCATAGAACCTTGCCTGCTCCATCTGCGTGTCATCTCCCGCTGCCTCTGCCCAAGACCGCCTTCACATCCCGCCAACACTCGCATGCCTCCAGTGCGGATAGCCTATCGAACCGGCTATGCCCCGATGGTAACGCTCGCGTTTTCGGACCAGGGGCCTTTTTCGCCGCGCGTGTTTACCCAGCGCAGCATATAATGTGCGGTCTTATCGCCATCCTCGCCGCCGAAGTCGGCGGTGTACGGCCTGCGCGGCCAACGACACCGCAACGTGCCCACCCACCAATCTCGAACCAAACGCAGTTGGCAACGGAACGGTAACATGGGCTTCCATTGCCCGACGTATTGACCTCCGTACAACTCTATCGCAGGACGCATTGCTGTTTCACCCAAAATGACACCTACGCCGCTTTCAACCGATTGACAATTCCCACGGGTACGACTGCTGAGATCGCTCCAGCCACCTTCGTGCCTTCGATTGACCTGGCTTGTCCCACGCCCGCAACAATAAATGAAATTCCCGACGGCAAGAACACGATGAAGCACATGCACCGTTACTAACGTACTAACGTGAGGATGAATACTATCTGCCCGGGGATCGCGCGTCAAGACAAAAATCCGTTTCTCACCATAAATCGGGAGGTGCAGATTCTTTTTGTCACCTGTTGGCGCGTAAAATGCTCTCTCAATCGGCAATCGGGGGACATCATACCTATTTTCTTGACGCAGCGTCTGCCCTGGCGTATCGTTCGCCCATGCCTCGGATCGCACGGGTGGTAGCTGCCGGTCTTCCGCATCACGTTACACAGCGGGGCAACCGCAGGCAGCGGACGTTCTTCTGCAACGAGGACTACGAGGCCTACCTGGAGCTGATGGCTGACTGGTGTTCGCGCTGCGGCGTGGAGATGAACCCGGTCAAGGCGGGATTGGTGCCGCGCCCACGGCAGTACCCCTGGAGCAGCGCGGCGGCCCACCTGAAAGGACGGGACAACGCACTGGTTCGGGTCGAGCCGCTGCTGGAGCTGGCCGGTGATTGGGGCAAGTTCCTTTCGCAGCCGGTTCAGCAAGAGATTGCCCGGACGCTACAAGCCCACGAACGTACCGGGCGCCCGCTGGGCAGTGACGGTTTCGTGGCAAAGCTCGAGAGGCACCTGCACCGCGTGCTACTCCCGCGCAGTCAAGCAGATCACGGGTGTTCGAACAGCACGAGATCGAAGCTCGTGCAGAATCGTGAAACCGTCCTTGCCCGGGAGCATCAGGTCAAGCACGATCACGTCGTACTCGTTCGAGCACGCGAGGTTGAAACCGTCGACGCCGTTGTCGGTAAGGTCCACAGCATAGGACGCTTCACGTAGACCTTTCCTCACAAAACCCGCTACGCCGGGCTCATCTTCGATTACCAGGACGCGCATCCCGAAACTCCGCGCCAGCCAATCGGCGGGCGTTCACCAACGTTGCCCTGCCGGGATCAGCTTAGCTTCGCAGTCGCCCCCCGACAACCCGGTGATGGCCCTTGGCGGTGCGGGTCCCGGAGGTGAAGCATTGGCCCACGTCACGAGAGCGAACATGCAAAACATTAACGGATTGTAATCTGGCTGTAACTGTCGTGTTAGCCGCCGTGTGTATGATCGCGCAGACGTTACTACTGAGGCGATCCAGGGACGAAGCGCGGGAAGCTGGTCGAAGCGCGGTCCCGTTCCGACGGGAAGACAAAGGGACGGTCGATTCCTACACGCACCGTCGCATTCCGATGAAGCTCAGACGCCTTTCAAGCAAGCCGCGCGGACTACTTCGAGACGTGACCCTTGTCTTGGGCCTCGTATTCATGCAGCCAGATGCAGGGCTCATGACGATTGGGAGTGGTGTCTTTCTTGTCGGTCTTGCGCTTCACTTCTGGAGTAAGGGGTGTCTCGTAAGAACCTGGACCGTAACAACGTGGGGTCCGTACAAGCTCGTCCGGCATCCTTTCTACCTGGCCAACTTCCTTATCGACGAAGGGATCTGTCTCATCTCTGGCAATCTGTGGTTAGCCGCTCTGTACGTTGTGGCGTTTCTGTTCGTCTATCTCCCCACAATCAGAAAGGAGGAGCGGCACTTAACGAGGTTGCACGGCGACGCCTTTACGTCCTACGCGCGCGCGGTTCCGGCCCTGGTACCGTACCGGCTTCACGTGATCTTCGGTCCGCCGAGGCTCTCTTGGGCCAATATCAAACGCGAAAGGGAAACGTCGCGACTGCTCCGGATCCTAGCCATCCCGTGGTACTTCATCATCGCGAGTACTTTGTTTCACGAAACTCCGTACAATCATACGGGCCGAGCTGTGTTGCTTTGTACCGCGATGAGTCTTGCCCTCGTACTGAATGTGAGCAGCGTCATGCTGCGTAGGGACGCACGCGCGATGCGCCCGTGTTGAATTCATCGGAGGTTCGAATGCCCTCTCACTCTCCGGTCCTGATGTCAAACGAAGTGCGTGAGATGAGCCCGGAGCATCTGGATGTGCTTGCATGTCCCATTTGTAGGGGTGGAATCAGTGCCTCCTTGCAGTGTACGTGCTGCGGACGTATGTTCACATTCGCAGGAAGAGTTCTCCAAATGCTCCCAAACGCGCCCAAGGGCGGCGGGTGGTGGGGTACGAACCTCCCACCGATACCAATTCTGGATTTGGGCAAGAGAGGTCAGCCGGGGTACCACCAACACCGATTCGGGACGACGATCGCTGGACGACGGAAGAACTGGCGGGAACGGGCGAACTCCCGTCCCGGCGCCTTCGAAGGGCGGTCAGATGAGCACGAAACACGGTGAGAAAAGCCGTTTTCATTTGAACCGGGCAGCCTGCCTGGGCACGATCGCGGCTTGAGACTCGATAAATGGGGAATGTCCGCCCAAGGGGCGCGGGATGAGTTGGCAACTGCAGTACCAATCCCGGGAGCACGCTCGCTTTTACGCGGACAAGCGTGACGCGACACTCCTGCGACGGATTTCCAACTACTTCGAACGAAGGATGATCCGCCGGGCATTGCGCCGGGTGCAGCGCAAGGCGGCGTTTCGAACGGCGCTGGACTGCGCCTCGGGCACCGGGCGGCTCCTGCCGGTACTGGCGAAGTTCGACGTCTCGGTCATCGCGATGGATACCGCGGAAGAGATGCTCGAGGAAGGGCGCCGCTATCACCACCTGTTCCGCGAACCACCGCAGATCAAGGTCGGTTCCGCGCTGGAGATTCCGCTGCCCGATCAGTCCGTGGACGTCGTGCTGTGTTCGCGTCTGCTGCACCATTTTCCCGATGCGGAATCACGCGTGCAGATTTTCCGGGAATTCGCCCGGGTGGCGAAGGTGGGCGTGGTG
>JBARRC010000810.1:0-2507 GCA_049644045.1 Phycisphaerae bacterium | reverse complement strand
TTTCAGAACGTTTTCGACGATCGTCTCCTTGTCGACGGCCAGGCTGAACGCTTTGCGCACCCGATGATCGATGAAAGGGTTCGGATGACCGCCCACGGTTTCGCTCACACAGTTGAAGTTGAGAAAGTACGTCGCCAGTACGTGGCACAAGTGATAATCCGGGCGTTCTCCGCTGCGGGCGAGGCGGGCGATCTCGTGATCGTACGGCACATCCATCGCAGGCAGAAAGTCCACATCTCCAGCCTCATAGGCCATGATCGCCGCATTGATGTTCTCGTACACCAGCATGTCGACCGAGCGACAGCCAATTGTCTCCGCCGCTCGATGGTACGCGTTCACCGTCAGCCTGGCGCGGCGCTTGAACGTCCACTCGGTCAACCGATACGGCCCGTTGGTGACCAGGCCCGGATAGTTGTTGCGGTGATAGTCCGGTTTCGTCCACTGCGGATCATACACCACCAGCCCCTCCGCGGTGATCGGGGCATCACGGTGGTGCTCGCGCAAAAGTTCGATCGACTCGTGACACGGCAGAAAGATGGGAAAGGCCGTTAAATCAAGAAAGTAGGGGCACGGGCGAGTAAGCCGCACGGCCAGTGTCCGATCGTCGGGGGCGTCGACGCCGACTCGGTCGAAACGGGTGTCCAACTCGGCAGCGTGCGTCTGAAGCACCTGGTCGTAGAAGCTCTTCCAATCAGCAGACATGTTGCTCAGATGATGGGCAGTCCGGTCCCAGGCTGCACCATCGTCCTCGCTTCCCGGAATGACGAGTCTGCCGTTTGCGCCCGCACGTATCCGCTCAAACACCGGGTGCCGAGCGATGGCACGCGCCTGCCGGGCGTTGATGCTCCATCCGTCGGACAAACGGTCCAGGGTCGTTAACGCGCCGACGGCCCGGCGGCGCCACCGCACGTACTCCGTGGCACCGGCTATATGGTCGGTGAAGAGATAGGTATAGTCAGTAGCCGTGCCCGGCTCCATCCCGCGCCGCCACCCGCGCAGAAAATCCTGCGCGCTGACCGGGTCACCGTTCGACCAGCAAGCATTCTCTCGGATCGTAAACGTATACGTCAGCCCGTCCGATGAAATGTCCGGTGGAAACAACGCCGCCCCCTCGATCGGCTCCGTTGTTTGAGGGTGCCATGTGGTAAGCCCCTCCCAGATGTTGAGCGCGACACGGAAGTCCTGTGTCCAGCTCATCCTGGCCGGGTCCAGCGTGTGAATCCCCGACGGGTTGACGTAGGTGAAATCCGCTCGCGGTTCTCGTGAGACGAGTGTATAAGCCGAGATGATGCCGAAAAACAGCGCCGCGCACAACAGCGAGAGATTGCGGATCATTGGGCTTCTTGGACTTCGCTACGGGGCGCCGGAGGGAATGTTCCAAGGGGCTTCATTCAGGGCGCCGGACTCGTTCGTCTCCGGATTGCCGACCCATCGATATGCCTCCTTCAGGATCGACGCTCGTTCGGTGAACCCGCCTGATTGCAGCACTTCGCGGATGTCACCTCCCTTACCCCCGCCGACCAGCTCCTCGAAGATCTCCTCGAGGATCCACAACATCCGCTCGATCTTGTCGATCTCGTCGAACTGAAGACCGGGGCTGTTGTACCGCTCGGCATCCATCCGCAGAAACACCGCCAGCCGATTGGCCAATTGCGATTTCTGCGCGGCGTCCAGAGCGCCTAAAACTGCGGAGGTGCGGAAGAATTCATAGGCATAGATTTCAGCGCCGTCGGCGATGACCGCGATCCCACGACGCTGGTCCAGGCGCTTATCGAACACACTCAGGTAGGCGTCGAACACGGTGGAGACTTGACCAGTGTACGCCAACGCCTGGTAAATCCGACCCAGCACAACGGGGCTCAGTTCCACCAGCCCCGCCTCGCGGAGCGCCTCAACGGTCTGGTCGAGCTTGGCTTTGTCGGCGGCGATCGACCTTCTTTGAGCAATAAGCCCCTTCACGCAAAGGTAGCGGGCTCGTGCATCGGACGATTTCAGCCCCGCCATCAGCCCCGGAAACGTCTCCGCGCGATTCATGTCCGTCAGAACCTGCGCCAGGGCGTGGGCAACGTCCGCATTCAAGTCCGGGCGGGCGAATCGCTCGGCTGCGACCCGGGCGGTTTGCGTGGTCAACTGAAGGCGGAACTGCGGCGAGTTCGTCGAATCCCCGTATTGCCCCTTGAATCGATCTCGAAACGCTGTGAACCCGTTGAATTTCTTCACCTCCGCCTCGACCCATTCACCGATGCGTCGCTGGTCACCGGCACCGAAGTCGGTGAACTGGCGAATCGCATCAATGGCCTCGTCTTCCGGGTTTGCCTGTTGCGCGCATACCGCGCCTGACCAGAGAGCAAGCAACAGGTAAATCCCGGCGACGTAGCCCGTCGCGGCCTTTAGCATACAAATCCTCCAAATCCTCCCGCCGCCGGATAAGCTTGCGGGATCGGTGGCGGTCTGTCAACCCGATCAGAAAAAAGGTGTCAGGATGATTTTTTCTTCATTGCTTTTGC
>JBARRC010000809.1:0-12993 GCA_049644045.1 Phycisphaerae bacterium | reverse complement strand
GTGCAACGGCACGATCGCCCTGGAAATCGCGATTCGGGCGGCGGGCCTTAGAGGCGAGGTGATCGTGCCGTCATTCACCTTCGTCGCCACCGCCCACGCCTTGCAGTGGCAGGAGATTACGCCGGTTTTCTGCGACATTGATGCAAAAACGCACAACATTGATCCGAAGCGCGTCGAAGAGTTGATCACACCCCGGACCACCGGCATCATCGGCGTACATCTCTGGGGCCGCCCGTGCGAAACCGACACGCTCAGAGAGATCGCTGAGAGGCACAGCCTGAAACTGCTTTTCGACGCCGCGCACGCCTTCGGATGCTCGTACACGGGGCGAATGATCGGAGGATTCGGCCTGGCCGAGGTGTTCAGCTTCCACGCGACCAAATTCGTCCACTGTTTCGAGGGTGGGGTCGTCGTCACCAACGACGACGAGCTGGCAGAGAGAATGCGGCTCATGCGGAACTTCGGTTTTGCCGGCTACGACAACGTCATTTACATCGGCACCAATGGAAAGATGAGCGAGGTATCGGCAGCGATGGGCCTGACCTCGCTCGAGAGCATGGACGACATGATCGAGTGCAACCGGCGGAATTACCACGCGTATCGGGAGGGGCTGGCCGCGATGCCCGGTCTCGAACTGGTCGAGTACGATGAAAAGGAGCGCCAGAATTACCAATATGTTGTTGTCGAGGTGGAGGAGCCACAAGCCGGTCTCAGCCGGGATGAACTCGCCGCCGTCCTCACGGCGGAGAACGTGCTGGCACGCCGGTATTTCTACCCCGGTTGCCATCGGATGGAGCCTTACCGCTCCTACTACCCTCATACCCGGTTACTGCTGCCGCGGACGGAAGAGCTGGGGCGGCGCGTCATGGTCCTCCCGACAGGAACAGCCGTGGACAGCGACGCGATCTACAGGATCTGCGCGATCCTGCAGACCGCCCTCGACAACGCGCCCGCGATTCGCGAGCAATTGGCTCAAGCCGATCGCGCTTGACTCGGAGGGCACAGCCTCCCTGGTAGAAAGAACCACCATGGCCATGAAAGTCAGCGTCTGCACGACCACCTACAACCAGGAGCGATTCATCGCTCAGGCGGTCGAAAGCGCGTTGACGCAGCAGACGGATTTCGAATACGAGGTCGTCATTGGGGAGGATTGCTCGACCGACCGCACGAGGCAGATCCTGATCGAGCTTCGCGATCGCCATCCCGACAAGATCCGTCTGTTGCTGCGAGAAGAAAACCTGGGATCACACCGCAACTTCGTTGACACACTGAAAACGTGCCGAGGCCAGTATGTTGCCTTTCTCGATGGCGACGACTATTGGACGTCTCCGCATAAGCTTCAGAAGCAAGTCGACTTCATGGATCAACATCCCGACTTTGCGCTCTGTGGACACCGCGTCGAGCATATTTATGAGGGCCTTCCTCCCGATTGCGAAGGCTGCACGCCCCCGCGAAACGAGGCCGGTACCCCTCGGCGCGGATTGGTGGATTATGACGTGCGCTACACTCCTGCGCAAAAGGAGGTCGGCACGCTCGAGGACCTCTTAGAAGACCACCATATCCCGGCATGCTCGGCGTTCTTCCGGAACGGACTCATCAGTGAGTTCCCCGCGTGGTTCTACAAGGTCAGAGCAGGGGATTGGGTGCTTCACGTCCTAAATGCACAACATGGCCGCGTTGGCTTCATCAATGAGATCATGGGGACCTATCGGATCCACCACGACGGCATGTGGTCCGGCGCGACGCGCGAGGCCAGAGAACTCGGGCAGATCGATTTGGTTCGTCATCTTAACCGGCATTTTCGTTATCGGTATCGCAGAATCCTGGCGCGGACTCTTGTCGCCCATTACACCAGGCTATCGGTTGTGTATGAGCGAGAGGGCAAACTGGGCATGGCTAGAGGGACCCTTGCCAAAACGATCGTCACTTGGCCGTCCCCGCGATGGCTGCGCCGGGAATCGGTTGTTCTAATCCTGCGCCTGTTTTCGCCCCGTCTGCTATGCTTTTTGCAAAGGCTGAAGCGCATACTGCTGGGCGGCGTCCGCGAAGATTCAATGGGGAAGCGCGAGAGAGAAGGGTGATCGAGCCATGAAGTTCGGCGCGCTTGCAACAGAATGTCGACGAAGCTTCGTATAACCATTGTACTGCCAGGGCGAGGCCTGTCCGGCGGCGTTCGCGTTGTGGCTACCTACGGCAACAAGCTGATCGAGCGCGGGCACCAAGTGACAATCGTGTGTTTGCGTCATCGTTTGCATTGGCGGCCGCGCCCTCTTCTCCGGCGGATCTACCGCGACGTTTGTATCGGAAGCGGTCTGCAGCGGGACCATCTTCACGACTTCAAGGGGTTGTTGTTGTCAAGCCGCGCGGAAGACCTGTCGGACAGAGTGCCTTCCGGTGACGTAGTCGTGGCAACGCATTGGCTGACCGCCGACCCTGTGGCGACCCTCCCCGAGAGCGCTGGAACGAAATATTACTTCATCCAACACTACGAAGCGCATTCCTTCGACCCGCGGAGAGTTGATGCTACCTGGCGCCTGCCGATGCGCAAGATCGTTGTGGCCGGCTGGCTGCGCGATTTGGCAGCGGAGAAGTTCGGTGATACTTCAGCCATCCTTGTACCCAACGGACTCAATCCGAAGCAGTTCAATGCGCCTCCACGTGGTCTACATCGCCCACATACCGTCGGCCTAATGTATTCGCTTGAGCGCTGGAAGGGTTCAGCGGTTGCGTTTGAGGCAGTACGAATTGCGCGGAAAAAGATTTCGGATCTCGAGATCGCGTGCTTTGGTGCCGACCGCCCGACCAATGAGCTGCCTCTACCGCCGAAGACGCGATTTCACCTGCGTCCGCCGCAGAACCACCTGTGGGCTATCTACGCGAGCGCGGACGTGTGGTTATGTGCAAGTGAGACGGAGGGCTTCGCGCTCCCGCCACTGGAAGCGATGGCCTGTCGCTGTCCGGTTGTCGTGACGCGCTGCGGCGGGCCAATGGACTTTGTGAAGGACGGGATAAACGGACACATCGTGGGTGTGGGCGATGCTCAGGCCATGGCCAATCGTGTCGTGGCAATGCTGTCCAACGCAGCCCTGTGGAAACGGATGTCGGACGCCGCGTACGAAACGTGTGAGCGGTTCGGCTTGGACCGGTCCGTCGACCTGTTCGAAGCCGCGCTTCGTGACCGATAGCCGAACGCAAAGACTTGTTGCAGGTACGTTGCATCTGCCGTCGCCATTGAACGACATTTTTTGGGCTAGTGAACCAACATCGGTGAGATCGCTGATGCCACTGGCGTGACGTGCGTAATCTGAGCCGTCCTCAACGGCAGCGCCATCTAGCTCGGACGCCGTGGCTTCCCACTCTGGGGGTACTCGTATCGCGCGTCACCACCATCTTTACTGGCGCAGCCTGCCGGCCGCCCTCGTGGTTCTTGCAGGTCTGGGCTACGTGTACTTGATACTCTTTGGGCTGTCGTTGGACATCCTTGTGGCCATTCCCTCGGACGATGCCTTCTACTACTTCAAGATCGCCCGGAATGTGGTCCACGGTCTGGGTTGCACGTTCGATGGTATCGCACGGACAAACGGCTTTCACCCGTTTTGGATGGTCTGCATTCTTCCAGTGTTTTGGCTATTCGGTGGAGACCTGGAGATACCGGTGCGCGTGATCCTCGCCTTTAACGGGCTGGTGTGCATCACAACGCTGGTTCTGCTGTATCGAATCGTGCACCGGCACGTCGCTGTGGGAGTTGGGTCTGTCGCCGCAGCCGTCTGCCTGCTTCCCAACATTCTCCGTGCGATGACGAACGGTATGGAGACGGGTCTGATGCTTTTCGCATTGACCTGTCTGCTATGGTTGTGCTATCGAAAACGCATTCACGATCCGGCGGTGGGACCAGGCATGACATTCCTGTTCGGCATTCTTGTGGGCATCGTTTGTCTTTGCCGGCTGGATACGGTTTTCATCCTGGCTGCTGCGGCCAGTCTGACTGTCGTGTATACACTGCTGCGTCAGATTACACTGAGAGCCTGTTTGGCATGGCTGATAGTAGTCAGCGGCGGGTTTGGGCTTATCGTAGTACCCTACCTGACTTGGAATCTGGCATACTTTGGACATATTATGCCCATAAGTGGGGCGATAAAAAGCTCGTTTCCGTTAGTGCGGGCGTCATTGACCCTCCCTTACGACATGGGCTTCGGCGCTGCGTTGCTCGCCCTTCTATGGCTGTTGATGGTCGTTCTCGTTGTTATTGATTCCAACAAGGACCGTCGGCTGGAAAGGCTCCTCGCTTCGCCCGTGACAATGCTCACTCTCGCGTGTACGTATCATTTTGCCTATGTCTTTCTGTTCTTGACATGGGGAATCTACTGGTGGCACTTCGCCGTCTACGGGTTAACCCTTGCCGTTGCACTTGCTCAAGTCGTTGATCGTTGTACGGCGTCCAGACCACACGTCCGGCCGGCTGTAATCGGGACAATCGCGGTGGCCGTGACTGCGGTAGCACTGGCACTCAACATTCACGAGTCCCGGATTAAGGGCGCCCAACATCGCGGCTGGCTGGAGGGGGCCGAATGGGCCCGCGAGCATACGTCTCCCGAGGCAGTGTTTGCGATCAAGGACGCGGGTCTGTTCGGGTACTTTTCCGATCGACAGACGATCAATCTGGATGGCAAGGCCAACGGTTATGCATACCGAAGCGCGCTGCGCAACAATGACGTGCAAGGCTATCTGCGGCGCTGCGACGTCGACTATGTCGCCAAAGTTAGTGCCCCATATAATGCCAGCACATGCTGGATCGTGATCCCGCGGGTCTGCCAATCCCCTGTTATCTTAGTGATGAATGAACGTCAGGAGGTTTTCCACAGCCGTGCGTTCACTGTAAAGGCCGGACGGGTTGGTAGACCTGCTGCCGCGAGCTTCGGGATTTGGCGGTTCTCCGAGGCGGGTGCACGAAATGCCGATGGATAGGTTACTCATTAGCGCGGTCGGCATCGTTGCATTCCTTGCAGTCTACAGCAAAGGCGTGCAGTGGGCGTTCCGGTGGGTTGTTCTGCCGACGCTGGTTTTGATACCGAACGAGCTTGTTTTCGACGTTGCCGGGTTACCCGACGTGACTGCTCGGCGCGCCGCTTATGTCGGCGTGATCGCTGGGGCCATCGTTGCAGGACGAACTTGTCAGCTCATTCCTCGCTGGCGCTGGTTTGATGTCTTGGCTCTTGCGCCTGTCTTGAGTTTCTCCTTCTCCTTTGGCATGGACACCGATTTCAAAGGGTTCTACCACCGCCTGGCCCTCCTGACGATGGAATGGGCGTGTCCGTATCTTCTCGCTCGAGCTGCCCTGAGCGGGCTCGATCAGGTCCGCGCAGCTTTGCGCCCACTGGCGCTGTGCAGCACAGTGTTGGCCGGACTGGCGGTGTATGAGTGCCGGATGGGCACCCGGCTGGCGGTAAACCTGTGGGACTCCCTGGGTTTCGACGTCCATGTTTTGTGGCACGCTGGTTATTGGCGATGGGGGTATCTTCGCGCAGTGGCGACGTTTGGTGAGCCGATTGCCCTTGGGACTTTTTTCGCCACCGTCACGCCATTGATGGCGTTGTGGGGGCTCCTTGAACCAAAAGTACGATGGATGCCCCGAATTGCCGCCGTTGCTTGTATAGCCGGTTGCGTCGCATGCCTCTCTCGTGGGCCCATGCTAGTTCTCATCGCCGTAGCGCTGGTCTTCTACCTCCTGGCCGTTCCAAAAAGGTCGCTTGTCCTGATCTCAATCGCTGTGGTTATGATTGCGGTTGGTCCGTTCGTTATCGAGGGTGTCCAGGACGAGGCACGGTTCGTTCAGACAGAAATGGACCTTGCTGGAAACACCACCAGTGGGCATTATCGTGTGGCATTGCTGTTTGTTTATGGCAAACGCATCCTGGATGTGGGCTTCTGGGGTGACCGCGAGGTCCGGGCCTCACCCGAGTATGAAAAGGCTTGGTCGATTGATAACGCGTACCTTTTCCTCTTTCTAGCCGGAGGCTGGCTCGGTGGCGGGGCGTTCTGTCTCATGGTAGTCATTTTGCTGTATCTGGGTGGACGTAAAATCATACACACGAACGGACACGAGAGAAAGATCCTGGCTGCGGCCGTAGCTAGCTTTGCCGCCATCGCGGGTTGCATGGGTAACGTGTGGTTCGCGCCAACCTATGCACCGCTATTCTGGCTTACGGCAGGTCTGGTTCTCAACCTGTCGAACACGATACCCGTCGCGGACCAGCGCCTTGTGCGGGCAGCGCCCTTAGTGGCACCACCAGCTTTAGTGGGATGCAGGCCTTGACGGACCTTTCCATCATCATTGTCAGCTACAACACCCGGGACCTGTTGCGCGACTGCCTCGCATCGGTTGAAAGATGCTGCAGCGGCGCGTCCGTTGAGACGTTCGTGGTGGACAATGCCAGTTCGGATGGTTCGGCCGAGATGGTGGCCCGTGAGTTTCCGTTGGTGGAGCTTATTGTCAACGAGAGCAACGTGGGATTCGCTGCTGCCAACAACATCGGCCTTCGGCGAGCCGCTGGCCGGTACGTAGCGCTACTGAATCCCGATACGAGGCTGTCGCCGGGCGCCCTGCCTGAACTGGTCCGCTTTATGGACGCAAGGCCCCGGGCAGGATACTGCGGCCCGCGGCTTGTTAATGCAAACGGGACCAATCAGCCCTCTGCGCACCGCTTTCCGACGATCGTCAGTGCCGGTTTCTCTATACTCGGCCTGGCCCGGCGCTACCCGGCGTCTCGCCATACGTTGGACCTGCATGTTCTTCACGGCCACCGGGCACATTTCCGTGCCGACTGGTTGGGGGGCGCTTGCTTGATGGTCGCGACCCCCTGCCTACACGCCGTCGGCCTTTTAGATGAGGGTTTCTTCATGTATTTTGAGGAGACCGACTGGTGTCGCCGGATGGCAAAGGCTGGATGGGAGGGATGGTACGTGCCCTCGGCCGAGGTAACGCATCTGGGCGGACAAAGCGTTACCCCGACCGACGAGATCCGCCCCTTTTCCGGTGACCACCCCGTCTACTGGGTTACCAGTAGTCGCCGCTTTATGCGTCGCTACCACGGCGTGCCGGGCATGGTCGTGTCGGAGGCCATACAGGTAGGTCTGTACTCGTTGATCTGGTTACGCCGTCGCTGGCGGCGGGGCGAGCGAAGCTACAACGAGGCTCGACGTGCAGCGGCCGCGATTCGCCACCTGCTTGCACGTCCGCGGTGCCGCCATCCAAATGCACCCTACGCAGCAGGATGCGACGCTGATGCACGTATTCTCCACTAGACCGATCCTCCTCATTATGAGCCTACTCGGCATTGCACCACAGCCTGCCGCCTGACCCGTTTCGAGCCTTGCTGTCAGCTTGTTCGAAAAGAACGCAGTATCCGATGATTTCCCGCAACCGATGTACTGTGCACCATCAAGCGGCTTACTTTTCCAGTCTCCTAGCCTCTAAAGCTCACAGGGAATGCATAGCACAATCCGAACGCACTGCGGAGAACATCTATGAGTGCCGCCTGCGCGCGCTGCTTGCTCAATGACGATATCCCTGGTGTTCGCATCGGTACAGACCACATTTGCTCGGTTTGTACGCAGCATGACAAGCGCTGGGGTGACTGGGAGCAACACAAGGCTGAACGCCTTTCCGCCCTGGAGCGGATGTTTGACGACTGCAGGCGAAAGAGGCGGCCTTACGACGTTCTGGTACCCCTCTCTGGTGGAAAGGATAGCGTGTATGTTCTATACCTGTGTAGAAAGCGCTTCAACCTGAAATGTCTCGCCGTAACCTGGGACAATGGTTTTCTGACAGAGCATGCTCGCCATAATATCAAGAACGCTGTCGATACTCTTGAGGTGGACCATATCTATTACGGAGTGAACAGACAATTACTGATGCGGCTCTACCGCTTCTTCTTTCTGAAGACTGGCATGTTCTGTCCCGTCTGCATGAGAGGTATCGGCGTCGCCACCGAAATGGCCGCAAGTGCGTTTGATGTTCCCCTCGTTGTTAACGGCACCTCAGCGCGAACGGAAGAGTACGTTGCTCCTGAGTTCTTCCAGTCCGGGCCGCCGGACTTCTTCAGGAACGTACTTAAGGGGGACCCCCTGGAGACCGAGGCATGGGCGCTGATGTACCGAGGGCACTGGAAGCGTATTGTCTCGTATCACTTATTCTGGTGGACCAAGATAGAGCGTATATTCGGCAGTGCCGTGATTTGCCTTCCCAACTATGTCGACTGGAATTATGATGAGATGTTCCAGAGAATCACAAGCGAACTTGGATGGAAAGCAGATCGACCGAATGCGGAACACGGTGACTGCGAACTGGAGGGTATTGTCCAGTATGTGAGGCAGCGGAAGTTTCCAGCTTTGACTCCTGAGTTGCTTCGTTTTAGCAAGCTGGTAACCGCCGGACTTATGAGCCGTGATGAAGCTCTTCGTAACGTATCAGAACGTCGTAATGGGATACGGGAGCCAGGGAACCTGAGCTGGTTTCTCGGCGCTCTCGACCTTTCGGAGGCAGAATTCGAACACGTGCTTCGTGAGCCCTTGCGACATAGGAGGTTCAGGAAGGAACCAGGGCTGTTGTGGCGGGGCTGCCGCGCGACGAAACGGCGTGTTCTTAATCCTCTGCTGGGTATCGGAAAGTGAGGGTGAACGGACTGACGGAATGAGGTGTGCGCGCGAATTGCGGTACTGCGGTTCGAGGTGAATGTGTGTAGTGCAGGTTCACAGCCGGAAATCCGAGATTGATACCTTGGGAGTGGATTCGCTCCGACTCGGGGGCGCGAAGTCGACTGGAGAGCGTGAGCAGTAATAGACTAGAAATGCTTGCGGATTCTGAGCTTCCCAGGATAAGTATTGTAGTTATCGGGCGCAACGAAGGCGAACGCTTGGTTCGCTGCCTCGAGTCAGTTCGGGTGGCCGACTATCCGCGAGACAAAGTGGAATTGATTTACGTGGATACGGATTCGAGCGACGGAAGCTGTGTTGCAGCCGAGAAGCTTGGTGCCAAGGTCATTCGTATCCGTCCTGAGCGGCCGAGCGCTGCGGCAGCACGCAACGCAGGTCTTCGGGCGGCGAGTCACGAACTTTTGCATTTTCTCGATGGGGACGCGATCCTTGATCGAGGATGGCTCAAGAAGGCCGTGGCGGCCTTCGCCGATTCGGAGGTAGCCTGCGTCTTCGGCCGCGTTGAAGAGCTTAGCCCAACCGCGACAGTCTACAACTTTTGGGCCCACCACGATTGGCATGTATCTCCCGGACGGACGGAGGCCTGTGGTGGAATTGCCTTCTTTCGGCGCGGTGCGCTGCTCAAGGCGGGCGGTTACGACGAATCACTTATCGCTGGCGAGGAACGGGACCTGTGCGTTCGTCTGACACGCGATCAGCACGTTGCTATCGTCTGTCTCGATGAACCCATGGCTTTGCACGACATCAACATGACGCGCTTCAGGCAATACTGGAGGCGGTGCGTGCGCACAGGTCATGCCTACGCGGAGATAGCGCGTCGCCACCCCGGCGTGCAAAGCTGGCGGCGCGCGCGCTGGCGGAACCTGTTCTATGCACTGGGCACCCCACTATCGCTCGGTTTGTCGCTGGGCCTGTGGGTGCCGTGGCCCATTGCGGCTTGGCTGGCGTTCGTCGTGCTGGCGGTTCTGCGGAATGCCCTTCGGTTGCGCCGTCGGGTGGGCACGCTCGGGGGCGCGTTGGGCTACTCCAGCCACCACTACCTTGCCAAGACACCTATCGCATTGGGCCAGTGTGCCTATTGGCTGCGTTCGGCGCTTAGTCGAAAGCCGCAATCCTTGATCGAATACCGTACATGAGTGCAAGAGCTCAACATCGGGCGTAATACGATGCTTGCTGCGAACAGCGTCGTTACTGAGAGTGTGCCGTTGATAGAGGTGTGAGCGGGTGTCCTGGTAACGTTCCCGCGACAGCCATTAGCGGTTGATAACGCATGAACAAACGCGCGGTGAGAAACTGCATAGCGGCAGGGTGTCGTGCGTCAACATTGCTGACGTTCGCGGAAAGGCACAGTAGAGATCGGCTGGCAATCTTGTGCTACCACCGGGTATTACCCACCGGCAGCAAGGCAGAGTATTCTCTGCCAGATCTTGTTGTCACACCAGCGTCGTTTCGGAAACAATGCCTGGCACTTAAACGACGTTATGATGTCTTGCCATTGCACCGGGCTGTCGAGGCATTTCTCGCAGGTGGAACGGTCGGTCGCCCCCTTGCAGCCATCACTTTCGATGACGGTTATCAAGACAACTTTCGGTATGCCGCCCCCATCCTTATGGAGACCGGCATCAGGGCAACCTTCTTCGTTATAGCCGATCTCGTTGGCACAAAGCGGATACCCTGGTACGACCGTATCGCAAGGTCAGTGCTTGCCATCAAACAGCAGGAGAAGATACACGACTTGCTAACCGAGTACGGGATGAGGACTGCTATTGGTGATTCGCAGCAGAACAGTTCCGGTCGGACATCCGCTCAATGGATTATCACACAGACGAAGAAGCTGACGCCTGATCAACGCCGAGAATTCGTGCGCCGGCTCTGTGAAGTCGCAGGTCATGACGAGAGTCTCCAACCGGACAATCTCATCATGGACTGGCATCAGCTAGCCGAATTGGCAGACTTTGGACATGAGATCGGCTCTCACAGCGCCAAACACGAGATGCTCCCTCAGCTGGACGAGTCGTCTCTGGAAGCAGAGGTATCCGGGTCGCGACACACACTCGAGGCAGGACTGAATCAGCCGGTACGATCCTTTTGCTATCCCAACGGCGATGTCGACGGTCGCGTTGCTCGTGCGGTTGAAGCCGCCGGGTACACTTGTGCGGTTACTGTTGACCGTGGTGGCAATGAACCACAGTGCGATGTGTACCGTCTCAAACGCTGGTTTATTCATGAGGATCGTCTTGCCGGGTTTCGCAGCAAGGCATCGGGTACGCTGCTGCGGATGGAACTCTGCGGCTTGGCTGACTGCGTCTTTGGGCGGCACCGCGCTGAGCTTCAATGAAGATTGCCTATCTAACCAGCATGTATCCGGATGTTTCGCACATGTTTATTCTGCGCGAGGTGCAGGCCGTGCGGGCGCGGGGTATAGACGTAGCCACATTTTCCATCCGGCGCCCGGGCGATCGAAATGCCCTCGGAACCCTCGCAAAACAAGAAGCAGCTTGCACGCGATGGTTGGTGCCAGTGCGTGCCGGCTGCCTGGCATCGACAATAGTATGGGCATTAGCTACCCGGCCGATGCTTACGTGTCGCACACTGTTGGAGGCTGCATTGAAACGCAGTATGACTGTCGGTCAACGGTTTAAGTGGCTGTGCTATTTCGGTGAGGCGGTCATTCTTGCGCACTGGCTGGTTGCGGAATCGTTTGATCACTTGCACTGCCACTTCGGCAACAACGGATCCAGTACGGGAATGCTGGCAGCTCGGCTAGCCGGCATTCCATTTAGCATGACGTGTCACGGCTCGGAGCTGCTGGAAACCAAGAGGCATCGTCTGGTTGAGAAGGTCGTGCAGGCGGACTTTGTGGCATGCGTCAGCAACTACGGAAGAGCGCAGCTCATGTTGGCGTGTCAGCCAGATCAGTGGGGTAGGCTTCATGTAGTTCGCTGTGGTATCCCGGAACCCGGCGAGTTTCCGGGCAGCCAAAACGGCGGACCGCCGCAGATCCTCTGTGTCGCGCGCCTCTCGCCGGAGAAAGGTCATTTAGTGCTGCTCGATGCCTTGGCGAGATTGCGAGACGAAAGTGTTGGATTCCGGTGTACGCTCGTCGGTGACGGTCCAATGCGTTCAACGATCGAGACGCGGGCCGCGAAACTACGTTTGACCGGATTGCTAACGTTGACCGGATCCCTCGAGCCGGACCGCGTCGCACAGCTTTATTCTCTAGCAGATGTGACCGTGTTGGCCAGCTTTTCCGAAGGTGTACCGGTGACTCTTATGGAGGCGATGGCACGTGGCCGTCCGGTTGTCGCCACCCGGGTGGGAGGCGTGCCGGAGCTTGTCGAGGACGGTTGCAGTGGACTGGTCGTCGCCCCAGGCGATCCTGACGCGCTGGCAGAGGCGTTGCTGAGGATACTCGAAGATACGCAATTCGCGGGAACTTTGGGACAGAATGGTGCGAGAAAGGTGCGCGAGGAATTCAGCATCGAAACAGCGGCCGATCAGCTTGCAGAACTGTTCCATCGCGCACAGCGGTCCCGCGCTGAGCGTGGAATCATACCCATACGTGAACAGACATCGTGTCCGCCACAGTTGACACCCCAAGACTCTTAATCGTCTCACCAGTCCGTAATGAGGCGGCGTATCTCCAGCGAACGATTGATTCGGTGGCGTCCCAGACGGTGCGTCCACATGTCTGGATCATTGTTGACGACGGCTCGGCCGATGAGACGCCCACGATTGCCGCCCGCGCCGCGCAAGCACACGACTGGATTCGCCTGCATCGCCGCGGCGACCGTGGCGTACGCAAGCTCGGCGGTGGCGTAGTGGAGGCGTTTAACGAAGGGTTGGGGCAGTTCAACCTCGACGAGTTCGACTATGTCTGTAAGCTCGATGGTGACCTCGAGTTTGGTCCGACATACTTTGAACGTCTGTTCGAGAAATTCGAGGCCGACCCCAAACTCGGCACTGCCAGCGGCAAGGCCTGGATCCGGGTGGGCAAGCGCCTTGTGCCCGAACGTAGCAGCGACGAATTCTCCCACGGCCAGACGAAACTATACCGCGTCGCGTGCTTCAAGCAGATCGGTGGCTTCGTGCCTGAAGTAATGTGGGATGGCATCGATTGTCACCGGTGCCGGATGCTTGGCTGGAAAGCACGCAGTTTCAGGGACGAGGAGCTACGCTTTATTCATCTGAGGCCAATGGGTTCGTCGTTCAAGAGCATCTTCCACGGGCGGTTTCGTTTGGGGCGCGGGCAGTACTTCATGGGGACACACTGGCTCTACG
>JBARRC010000808.1:0-2622 GCA_049644045.1 Phycisphaerae bacterium | reverse complement strand
CTCTTGCCCCCTGCTGGTCAAGGGGGGGAGCCTGTACTGACGAGACGTTTCTGGTAACGACACTAGCATCCGTATTCGCGCTTCAGTCGCTGGCGCGTGGCGTCGTCGGGACGCCCGGTTTCCTCCAGGCCATACTTCGCCTGGAAGCCCTTAAGGGTCTGTCGGGTGCGTGGCCCCAGTTCGCCGTCCACTTCCCCGCAGGAGAAGCCCAAGTTGTTCAGCCGGGCCTGTACGCCGGTGACCGCCTCCAATGGGTCGATTCCCCCGAGCATCAGGTCATACTCCTGCTGTTCGGACTCCTCCCCCCCGACGGTCAGTTTACCACTCCGGGCATTGCCGGGAATGGGATGAGCGATGTTGCCGTCCGCATCGGTTACGCCGCTGTGCATCTTGCCATCGACCTCCAGCGCGTACGGCTCATTCTTGCGCGGCTGGCCCGCCCACAACACACGGATGCGCAGAATTTCCGGCTCGCCCCGGCGAACGAACCGGTGGCGCATCTCGGATTCGCCGGACTCCTGTTTCGGCGTCACTTCCGGGATGGTCACCCGATCGCCGGGCAGAAGGACGTTGGGATCCTTGCGTGCTTCCTTCAGCTCGGCGTTGGCCGGATCGTTCCAGATCTTCTCCCAAAAGTGGCCGGTATCCTTGGCAATTGACGAGATGCAATCACCCTCCTTGACCACCCACGCACCCTGCCCGACCGGGCCGGTGCCCGCGTCTTTCTGAGCCTCACCATGACCCTTCTGCTGTTCATCCTGATCCTGTACTTGATCAGCCTGGTCCAGTTGCGTCTGATCTTGAGAGTCCTCGCCCTGCTGTTGTGCTTCGCTCTGTTGCTGCCGATGGCGAGGGAAGCGCTGGTACTCTGTCGCGTCACCCCCGCCTGGAAGCGGTTCTTCGCTGGCGGTGTTCTCCCCTTGCGCCCCGGTAGCAGCCTGTTGCTGCCGCTTCTTGGCCTCTTCCTCGGCCTTGAGCTGCGCGGCACGTTGCTGCCGCTGTCCACCGCCGGGGATGTTTGGCTCTCCAGGTATGCGTGCCATCACGTTTGCTTCCAGTCCAACAGGCGGGTCAAACGGCCCACCCTCCGTTGCTCCGATTTAGCAGGTGGGTCGTATGACCCACCTTACGCTTTCTGTGAACATCCGCGCGGGCTAAAGCCCCTTCTTCTCCTGCCGTCAAACCCAGTGCTTCTTGTAACTCGTTGCTGCCACACCTTCCGGAAGTGGGGCTTTTGCCTTGAACATGTAAGTGACATCCACGGTGTCTGGCTGGCCGTCGGGCAACTTCTTCGTGCTGAGTATAGATGCGGTGCAGGCGAAGCCGCACTTGACCTCATGACCTCCTTCCAGCAGGTCAAACGGCTCCAGGTGCACGAATGAACCGACCTTCTGCGACTTCGTAATCGGAGCCGGTGCTCTGTATAGCGTGAACAGTTTATAGTCCAAGCCAAACACCGGTGGCTTCTGTTTACAGAGAAGGTACCGCCAGTGTGGCCTGTTCAGGAGTATTGGAAGGCGCTTTGCGATGCAGGCGACAAAATCTTCACGATCCCACTTCTCGACCATATACTTCCAGTCTTTTTCCCCATAACGGGTGCTCCCGCTGAAGAACACGACCTTTGCCCCAAACATGTCCACTACGACGTTCGTCTTTTCGCCTCTACGTATCGGACTGGCAAGCTTTCTGCCCTCACTACTGAACCACTTGTAAAGGTAGTTCAACTGTGCATCCACACCCTGCCAGACCTCGTCATAGGATTTGAATTCCTTACCGGGTGATTCGGTCAGCAACGCCTCAGGCTTTGACAGGTCGGGCAGCAACGTCTTATGCTCTGGCAGGCCAGTTACGTCCAGTCCGATGAAAAGGGGTTTCGACTTACAGGTATCGGCCAAGGCCCCCAAGACGAGCTTCATGGCACTAGTAAGTGCCTCGGTGTTCGCCACGCGCCCATCGCCCCACTGCGTGTAACTGTCGTTCAGGCAGTCGCGGTCCACCGTAACGAAAACGTATGCCACATCCTGACCGAAATAGGCGTTTAGCTTACGCCACAAGACCTTATATTGCTGAGCCTCCGTGGCTAGAGGGCCGGCGGAATCTCTCAACTCCCTGAAAGCCTTTAGGGCGTTGATCTGAGCAAAGACATTTTCATACTTCTTGCCGGGCGGTTCTACCGGTTGCACGAGGACTTTCGTGCCCTTCTCCGGCTCTTCTTCTGCCCCGAACCCATTTACGGCCCGGAGGTCGCTCTCACTCATTTGGTATTGCTTTGCAATGTGCTTGACAGTCTCTCCCTTGGTTGTGAACTGACGAAGTCCGCTTCGCAGGTCCACCAGCTCCTTTGTCGGTATTTGTTTTCCCTTGCCGCCTCTGGCCGAAACGCAGCTCATGGGGACCTTCGCGTCTCCATTGAATAGGGATACGTAGCATGCGGGATAGCCAATTTCGTTGAGCGACTCCACCAACACATTACCCCATTCATCACTTTTTATCAGTGGCGATCGCCAGCCGCCTGCGTCGTCGTGCCGGTCGAAGTTTATGACTGCGATGGGTTTCTTGGATGGGAGCTTTCGCGCCGAGACCATCTTCGCTGCGTAGAAGGCCCACAAGTAGCCCGTGGTG
>JBARRC010000807.1:0-7353 GCA_049644045.1 Phycisphaerae bacterium | reverse complement strand
GTTGCCTTACCTTGCTGGCAGTGGCGGCATCGTTACCACTTGGCGGCGCTCAAGCCCAGCCTCAACGCCGAGGCCTCCCCGCTCCGACGGAATCCATCTTTCAGAGCGATCCGGTCGAGATACCGATGCATCGATTCAACCGGCTGCCGGTGGTCGATGTGCAAATCAACGGGCGTGGCCCGTTCAGACTGATTGTCGATACCGGAGCCGCGGGCGTTGTCCTGAAGAGCGAGCTTGCGAAGGAGTTGAAGTTGAAGTCGCCGCCTGGCCTGCCTGCCGGCGCCGCGCAGGTGAAAATCCAATCACCCGGTAACAAGAACATCCCGGCGACGCTTGTTCACATCGAGAGCCTCGTCATGGGCGAGGCTGAGTTCAGAGGAGTCTGGACCGTGGCGACGGAGTTGGCTTTCGGAGATGACTTCGACGGCGTCGTTGGCATGAACGTCTTCCATGATCGCCTTCTTACCTACGACTATCCAAGCAATCGCATTCGGCTCACCGAAGGGACGTTACCGAAAGCCAATGGGCGCGACATACTCGCGTACTCTACGCCTGGCGACTCAGGCAGCCACCCGTCCGTCGAACTCGATATTGGCGGGGAACGCGCCCGGTTCATGATCGATACGGGAATGCGGGGTTGGTTCGCGTTGCCCTACGAACGTGCCAAACAGTTCGGTCTCGAAGCGGGCCCCGTTGCAGGCATCAAAGCGCTTTTTGTCGGCGGATCGCGCCGGCAGAAAATCGGACGAATGAGCACCGCCTTCCGTTTCGGCCAATACACAGTCGATCGCCCCATCGTATTCTTGGCTGACGATAGCACTGGCGCACCGCTGGGGACCGGCATGGTACTCGGCACGAAGGTACTCGAACATTTTGTCGTCACGTTCGACGCCCAGAACAACCGGGTACGACTCGCGCGGCCATCCTCAGAACCGATTACTCCGCCCGCTCTGCGCGTGCTGGGCATCAGCCTACGAAAGCAGGGCCAACAGATGGAAGTCTGGGATGTCCATCCCGCGTCACACGCAAAGTCACTCGGCATCGCGAACGGTGACATGATTCACGAAATCAACGGGAAGGCGGTTGGTGGTCTCTACGGTACGAGTGAATGGTATGAGTTACTCCGGTCAGCAGATATGGTCAAGATGCGCTATTCGCCGCGCGGCACAGAAACGGCGCGAACAGTAGAGATTAGAGTCTTGGAACTGCTGCCTGGCGTAAGTTGCGCCGCGGGCATCCGCCATCCTCCGACGCCCCGCACGGGTCGGCGGGCGAGGTTTCCCCCTAATTCTCAAACTCGGGGCGGCTGCTTACAGGACTGGAATGTGCGCCAAGTGTCATGGCGACAAGGGGATCGGCGGCAAGCGCCCTCCCCGACCTTACCCTATGCATAGCGGCATTCCGCTCGACCAGGTTTTGGGACTGGTCCGATCCATGTATGATCGTCGTATGCGCTACGAGGGAACCGTCTATCGCCCACCCAGCGAAGCGAATTCGCTTCTTATTCAGGCCACCGTCGGGTGCTCGTGGAACCACTGCACCTACTGCGCCATGTACCGCGAAAAGCAATTCCGCATACGGCCTCTTGCCGAGACGCTGGAGGACATCGCCGTGGCCAGCCGCTCCTACAGCGATCGGGTTCGCAAGGTGTTCGTCATGGACGGCGATGCCCTGGCGATGGAACTCGAGCTGTGGGAGCCGATCCTTCGGGCGCTCAGTGATACGTTCCCAAACCTGCGCCGGGTGAGCTGCTACGCCACGGCCTTGAACCTCCTGGCCAAGTCCCACCAGGAGTTGGAGCGCCTCCGTGAACTGGGCCTGAAGCTGCTCTTCATCGGTCCGGAATCGGGCGACGACGTAACACTGAAACGCATCGCGAAAGGCGCAAACTCAGCCGATCATGTCGAGGCCGCGGCCAAGGCCCGCCGGGCCGGAATGAAGCAATCGGTGATCTTTCTGCTCGGCGCTGGCGGTGCCGAGCGCAGCGCCGAACACGCCACAGCCTCCGCGCGTTTAGCGACCGCCATGGATCCGGAGTTCCTGTCGGTATTGACCCTGACGATCATCGATTCCACGCCGATTCACAAACTTGCCGAGAGCAATCGCTTCCGGATGCCGAGCGTCGAGTCCCTAATGCGTGAGCTGCGCATCATCGTCGCGGAGGCCAACCCCGGCGACGCGATATTCCGCTCCAACCACGCATCCAACTATCTGCCCATCGGAGGCCGACTTCCGCGGGATCGCGAAGCCATCCTTCAGGTGATTGATACGGCTCTCTCCGGCGATGTGCCTCTCCGGGCAGAACGGTCCAGGGGACTTTAGCCTCAGTGCAGACGAGCTACCCATAACTACCGCATCATAAGGTCGGACCTTGCGCCTCCGCTGCTCGGCATGTGCGCGAGACGCCAGCGTCCGCAGGCCCCGCGCACCTTACCTTGCGTCCCCGGTCGCTCCGTCACCGCCGCCTTCCGTAATTCCACGGCCAAGTCGAAGGCTGGGCAGCCAGCCCAATATCGCCCGATGGGCAAGTTGTCGGGATAGACCCCTCCATTTAGGAGCTGGATAGTCCCGCGGAATCTCGCGTTGTGCATGACCTTCACGTCATAGAGCCGATTAGCTGAGCCGCGCGGATGTTCGGACACCCTTATCAGCATGTCCCGAGGTCGGTCGCGAACGACGCGATATCCTCGCAATCGTTTCAGGATTCACGGTAGACGTGCTCCATAACAGGAGGGTCACCGACGGTCACCGAAATGGGTGGATTGCCATGCTCGCCAACTACAAACGAACCTCGCCGGTCAGTGACTGTCTGTCCAGCCTCTCCTGAAGCGCCCATCCAACGCACCGGGATCCGCGCCATTGGAACGGACTTTCGAGACACGACCACGCCGACGCATGTCGCATTATTGGGCATGCCGAGCACCACGACCGTCTCGTCGCGCGCCACCCTACAATCGACCCGACAGAATTCCCTACGCACGACACTTTCAGCCGATAAACCACCTGTAGCACTCATGATCTCGGCTGCCTCGCGCCGCATCCGCTCCACACTTGGCATCGAACAGAACTGATCATAATCGACCGTCTCACCAGCTACCTCCAAAAGGATCAACCAGGGATCCTCCGGGAGACCTTGATCAGCAAGCTCGCGCATAGCGTCGTCAAACTGTTCTGGGACCGGTTCGACTATAGTTGTGAGCCTGTCGATAGTCATGCGCAGGCGTTTCTCCCATCGGGCGCAAGCAGGACACTCGCCGACGTGTCGCCGTGCCGCATCAATCTGATCGGGCGTTGCCGTTCCGCATGCCCTAGCCGTAATCGCATCTCGTGCTTCGTTATGGCCTATTTCCATGCGTGTTTCTCCGCTACTCTCCTTCCTGCGGGCCCAGTTTCTCCTGTAGCAACTTCAGGGCTCGATGCAGCCGAACAGCAAACCTAGCCCTGGGCATCCGCAGTATCTCGGAGGCTTCACCATTGTCGAACCCGAGTATATACCTCAAGACGACGACCGCCCGATCCACGTCCGGCAAGCCCATAACTGCTTGACGGAGCCACCTACGCCGATCCTCATGTGTGACCTGAGCATCGGCCCCCTCGAGCAACGCCGCATCAGGCACCGGTTTCATCAGGGTCTCACCCGATCCCGGTAACGCACCCGGCCGTTTCTTCCTCACGAAGTCCATGCACACATTGTATGTAATGCGCATCAGATACGTACGCGCTGAACCGCGCGGCCTAATGCGCCTCAGACTATGGATCAGGCGACGAAACGCCTCCTGGACGGCATCCTCAGCCTCAGCCTCGTCGCCCAAGAGATAAACACTCAAATTGTACATGCCAGCACTGTTGCTTTTCCATAATGCCGTCAAGGCCGCCCGGCTCACGCTCTCATCTGAGTCCTGCAACTTCTCCCAGGAAAGAGTAGTCTTGTTCTCGGCGCTCATCTTCATGGTACCCATATGCTGAAGCGCTCGGCTGGCCCGTCAATGTCCGTTCGCCATTGATTCCAGAGTCCGAAGCCAATCAATACGCCGTCCGTCCGTTCGCTGAAGAACACAGCTCGCGTGTTAATCGGGACATCCGGCCATACGACTCCGCCGTCGCCAATCAGCTGCACCTCGAAGTGGTACGGGAGCGCCGACTGCGTGCTCCCGTCCCCCATCCTGAGTGAGACGATATCGCAATCCGCAACCAACCATCCGGTGAAGTTATCTCTGAGAGACCACGGGAGCACTAGGCCAACGCGGCGTCCTCCATCTCCGACCGACATTCCGGTGTCCATCATCCCAGATGTTGGCAATGCGCATTGTGTGTCGCGGTATGGAGAATTCAACTGAATGGGCACAATGACTCGCCCGTGCTGCAAGCTTCGGTCAGCAATGATTCTCAGCATCGTTCACGCCCTTGCTGCGTTTCTTCACGCTGAGTTGCCCCTCGACAACAAATGGCTCAGACGGTCGGCCCAGATCCACCCACGGTAGGCGGTCCGCGCCATGGACTACCTGCTGAACGAAAAACTGGTCGGAGCCAAGCCCTTGCCCCTTGGCCTTCTCGACCAGCTCTCGCGGTGTTTCCGCGAAGCTCGACAACTGCCACTCTCCGCGTTGTCTTGCAGGGGTGATCAGGACATATTCCCCCTCGTGTTCCTGAAGCATCTCGCGCAGATGCACAAGAAACACAGCTCTCGCGCCCAAGCGATCGTACAGCCAGTTGCCCCCGAAGGCGAGGCAGAAGTCGCGAATGCGCCACTCAATACTCTCGGCGTACTCAGTCTCCGCACTACTTCCACTCGAGGCTCGTCCGATGCGCGCTAGTTTAATCGCCGACTCAACGACTACGGTAAACGCTCGCAGGGCCTCACGGAAGTAGGTCGCCCCCACCGTTACGCGTCGGTGTACTGTTGGGTCGTCGGCGGCCTTGATGACCTTGAGCACATCGGTGATGAAGTTGCGCCACTCGTCGGGAATATCATCGATGCGGCGCGGGCCATCGACATATGTCGCACCTTTATCGTCATTCGAGGTCATGGCACTCCACCCAACGATCAATCGATTATGATGGACAAACTCGACGTCAACTCTGGCTCAAGCCAGCCGCCAACCGAATCGCCGAAACATACTCGGCGATCGTCACGGGCTTCGCTAGGATCCTCACTCCCGCTTTCTGCACACATCGGATGGCCTCGCGACCCTGCTCGTCGCCGCCGAATACCGAGCACACTACGACGTTCACATCGGGCCAGCGTTCGTGTACTGTGTCATAGATCAGCAACCCGGTTAGCTTGCCGTGTTCAGCCCGCGCTGCCTGACGGGGATCCAGCTTTTCATCGCGCTCGATCCGCATCATGATGTCCAAGGACACAATATCATAGCCACTGGACTCCAATCGTTCGATGGCTTCTGTATATGTCCGAGCAACGTCGGCCTCGAATCCTGCATGACGGAGCTCGGCGGCGGCCGGCTCGGCAAACGACTTTTCGTCATCGACAACAAGTACTTTGGGCATGACAATCCTCTATGGTTTGATGGGCACACGAATGGACAAGTTGACGAGGTGATCGCGTGAACTGTGAATACGCGATTCCGTTGTCACGGTTCCGTCGTGCGCCTCAACTATATTCTTCACTAGAAAAAGCCCAATCCCCGAACTGCTCGGTGCCAAACATCTGGCCTCGTCCGTTCTGGTGAAGCGCTGAAATACATCCAGCTCAGCGGGATCAGGCATACGGATTCCGAGATTCGTGAATGTGAGCTGAACATGGCCACCGTGCCTGCATCCGTAGACACGAATCTCAGTCCCAGCGCTCGAGTACTTGGCTGCATTGTCCAACAAGTTGTAGATGACCAGTTCAAGAGCTTGCCGGTCGAATTCGATGGCCGGAAGGCTGGCGATTTGCGTGCGATCCAGAATGATTTTGATGTCGTCTCGATCCGAGGTGTCGCGCACCTGGGCGCTGCAATGCGCAAGCAAGTCGTACAGGTTTGTGCGGGTCGTGACATACTTGGCCTGTCCGGCCAGGATGCGCTGAAGTTGCCACACATTCTCAACCAGTTTCAGTAGCCGATCGAGTTGCGCCTTCAACAGACGGCACGCTTCATTTAATCCGCCGCTTTCTTGGAAACGGCCGCAGCGTATTCGATCGATCGTGAAGTACGAGTTGTGGATCGGTGACCGCAACTCATGTGAAAACGAAATGAGAAACTCCTCCTTGGCCTTGGCTTTCTCGATAAGATCCAGCAGTAAACCGATCTCCTCGCCGAGCCGGCACAACGCCCTCTCCTCCTCCGGCCAAAGCTGTGGGCCTTCCGACAGATCCGGCACGCCGTAGATCAGAAATCCATGCTGCCCCACTTTGCTTACAAGGCTTCGACACGGCGGAAGGCGCTGACCGTCGAGAAGGTTCGTCACCCGGTCCCGTCGACGAGATTGGCCTCCAAGCTGTAGCGTTACGAGACGTTTCCATAACGCATGATCCCCAGGACGATAGGTGCCTGGCGGGATCTGTGGCAATCTTGAACTTAGAGCTACGGTAGCATGATCGGAGTCCGGCCGGAACAGGACCACTAACACGAAGCTGTCCTCAGGGATTCCCCCCTCGATCCACCTGCTCAGGCGCGCCCAGAATTGGCTCCGCTCAAACCACTCTTTAGTCCATGGAACCCGAATGTGGTCAAAGAGCCGATGCCTGTCGAGATGGGCCTGAGTCTGGGCGAGCTCAAGCAGGACAGCTGCCAAAGCACGGAGGCCCTCTCTGAACTCACGCAGCTCGTCCGGTCCTACTGGTCGGTGTTCGCTGGCGAGCTTGAGCAGTTCCTGGTCTTCTCCGATGTTTTTCTGCGTAGCCTGTAGGCGGCGCAAGGATACTTCTGCGAGGTTGACATTGGGGCCTCGCTCATCCAGGCCACCGAAACCTGTCGTATCCCAAAGCGCCCCCGCCTGCGGTCGAAGCTGGCCCGCGATCACGACCCCGATCACCGCGCCCTCGAAAACGAGCGGCAGCCCCAAATGGATGAATCCTGCGTTCCGGCACACAAATGTCGTTTCTTGCCCAAGCCTAGCGGTCTCCCAAACCTGAACTATATTGTCTTCCCGACATAATTCCCGTGGTAGATGCGCTCCTCCAGGTGGCTTTGATGCGCCGCAAGCTTGGCAGACGCCACCATGGAAATTCGCGTAGTCCAGCCCGTTAAGCGGTTCCCAGGACGCTCGCTCACATGGGGCTCCGTCCGGCCAGAAGATCGCCAAGGCTACATTGCTGGCGTGAGTGTACGCAGTGTAGATGTTTTCAAGGATCGGCCGAGGTACGAGTTCCCCGAGCGACGGGACACGATGGCCCCTGTATCTCGCCAGTAG
>JBARRC010000806.1:0-6719 GCA_049644045.1 Phycisphaerae bacterium | reverse complement strand
CGTCGCGGGTGACGACATGACGGGCTACGAAACGGTGCGCGTCGGCTCGGTGGTCCGAACGGACCGTCCCGGCTCGGTGCCCGAACTGGGCTCTTTGAGCTCGGGGCCGCTGCTGGCGATCCAGTCGGACGCGGGGCTTAGCCGGCTGCTCACCTCCCTGGTCGATCAGATCGAAGCCAAGGACGAGGTGCTCGCCAGGGAGGCCCGCGAACATCGCATGCTCTTTACGGACGGGGTGGCTGCGAACACGGAGCACCTGTTGAAGCTGCACGCTCTGAACGAAGTTCGATCGCAGCTCAAGGCGATGATGCAGTGTCCGCTGCTGCATCCTTACGACGTTTTCGTGGTGTTGGCGCGTCTGACCGGGCATCTCTCGGTATTCCACGACGACCTTGTTCCCGTCGCGCTTCCCGAGTATGACCATGATCGTCCCGGCGTATCTCTCGACCGTCTACGCTCGCGTATCGAGTTGCTGCTGGACGCGATGCGCCCGATGGCCTACGTGGAACGTACGTTCGCTCGCAAGAAAGACGCCCGTGGTCACGAGGGCCTGGAGGTCGAGCTCGATCGGCGTTGGATCGATGAAAACTTGGAGTTGTACGTCGGTCTCTTCTCGGAGGACATGGAGATTCAAGAGTTGGAGCGGCACATCTACAGCCGGCTCAACCTCAAGCTGGCATCGCCGGCGCGGGCGCCGCGGATTGCCAACATCGCGGTGCGCGGGTTGCGGCTGGAGATTAAATCGGTTCCCGCCGGTACGCTGCCCCGCCGGCAGGGATTGCATTACTTCAAGATCGACAAGACGATAGGCCCCGACCGGGCCGACTACTGGCGGGAATGCGAGCAGGAACGCGGCATTCGCGTCAGCACCCAGGAGGGGCAGCTTGCGGAGTTTGAGAAGTTTCAGCCCACTCTCTACGTAATTTTGAAGCAGCGGTCATGACAGACACCCTTGAGCAAACGCCCCTTTACCTGGTCGAAGCGTGCTGGCCTGTCTTCGAGTTCGTCACGAATTTCGTCCGGCAGGTGAAGCACGGTGTGGTGCCTGCGCCGGAACAGGTGCGATATGAGGCCTTGTCGGCACTTCGAGATGCTGAAGATCTCGCCCGTAATGATCCGATCAGCGAGCGTGGATGGCACGACCGGATCAAGGCCCTCCTGGTTTACCTGGTTGACTACAAGATGCTCAACACCGAGTGGGAGGGGCGCCTCTACTGGCTCGACAACCCGTTCGAGACCGATCCGGGCATCCTCGACCACGCCCAGGCGCTCGGTGGCGAGGACTTCTTCAGCACGTGCGACGACCTTCAACGTGAGTATGAGCTGGCCGAACGTCGTGAACGTCGTGACAAGGACGAATTGGCCGAGCAACTGAGTATCTATTTCATCTGCTTGCGGCTCGGCTTCAAGGGACAGTTTCATGACCGTCCGCTGGAGTTGGCCGACTATACGCGTCGGCTCTTTACGCGCCTGCCCGCGTATGCCACGACACGCGCAAAAGAGATGTTCCCCGACGCCTATCGGCACAACCAGGAGCTTAAAGTCGATTACAACCTGGGCATGAACCTGACCATCGTGCTGGTCATGTTGGCGATCGTCGTAGCGGGTTGGGCGCTGGCATCCCGCCTGGCTTGGGAGAGTACGGTGGGCAAGATCGGCGAAGCCGCGAGTATAGTCGACCACCAGGGCGGTGCGGATGAAGACGGTCAAGACGAACTGTCGCTCGCCCAACCGGTTGAACCCTGACCGGACCGCGGGTCTCAACCCGCACGGGCGTCCGTTCGAGCCGCGGGCTTTAGCCCGCGCGGAGCTACGGATGACGGGAATGCTGCACAGTACGACTATCCGCGCAGGCTAAAGCCTGCGGCTCAGGGTCGAGTTCAGGTTGCACGTGAGGTACGGGCCATGAAAAAGCTGTTCAAGGCGTTCAAGAGTCTCCCGCCGGAGTTGCGGATGTTCCTGGCGATGGCGGGGTTGGCAAGCCCCATCGGCGCAATCTATTTCCTGAGGAGGTTCTTCCCCGGCGTTTCGATGCTCACGCTCATCCTCTGCGTCGCCGCGGTGGTGGTGGTCATTGCCCTGCTCGTCTGGATCATCACCGCGGTTTTCACACGGGGGCGCAAGAAACGCGCGAAATCCATGGCCGCCGAGCTCGCCAATGAGGCGCAGGCAGGTCCCCAGTCGGTGGATGTCAGCGCGGCGATCAAGGCCAACAACGAGAAGTTCTTCGGCGCCATCCGCGATATGCGCAAGAACATCGGCGTCAGCATCTACGACCTGCCCTGGTATATCGTGATCGGCGACTCGGGCTGTGGGAAGACCAAGCTCGTCAACGAGGGGGGGCTTACGTTCTCGACGGGTAGACCTGAGGGGTACCAGCTCGGGACGCTCAATTACAACTGGTGGTTTACGGAAGACGCGATCTTCGTCGACATGGCCGGGAGGCTCTGCAACCCCCAGGACGACAGTGATCGCCGTGAGTGGTCGGCCTTTCTCGACACGGTAGCGAAAGGGCGGAGGGGGTTCCCCATCAACGGCGCACTGGTATGTGTGTCGGCCGAGCAGCTCCTGCAGGATCCCCCTGAGAAGCAGGAGGCCGATGCCAATACCGCTCTCGAACGGCTCCGCGACCTCCAGACCAAGCTCGGTGTCACATTCGCGACGTATCTGGTGGTGACCAAGTGCGACAAGATACTGGGCTTCATGCAGTTCTTCAACCGGGCGGTGGATGACATTACGATCAAGAATCAGATCGTCGGCTGGTCGAAGCCCGGGGATTTCAACGAATTGTACGACCCCGAGAAATTCAAGGCGGATTTTGATGCGGTCTACACCCGGCTTGCCGACCTGCGTCTGCGCCGTTTGAACGACGAGGAGGAGGAGATCGAGCTGGGGCTTGCCTACAGCTACCCGGAGGAGTTCCGCCGGCTTTGCGAGCCGCTGCAGATCTACGTGCGTATGCTGTTCCCGTACATCCGCAAACCGCGGGCGGTGAAGAACCTGATTTTCCGCGGCGTCTACTTCACCAGTGCGACCCAAGAGGGTGAGCTGATCCTGAAATACCTGACCGAGCGCCTTGGGCCGGAGGCGGCCGATCAGTTCGCACCACTGGACGACCTCTATCCGAACAAGCGCCCGCATTTTATCAAGGACGTGTTGTTCAAAAAGGTCTTCCCGGAGCACGGATTGGTCTTCCGCAACGAGCAGCAGGTCATCCGGAACAAAAAGCTCAACAAGGTGTTGAAGGTGGGCACAACCGTCCTGGCTGTCGTGCTCATTGCCGCATTCTGGTGGAGCGCCGTGGCGTTCACCAACGTCATCGGTGCCCCACGTCAGCACGCCGAAGACGTGGCACAGGATATCAGCACGATCACGGCAAAAGAGGCGCTGCGGCGCGCAGGTGAGGTCCGCGACCACGTCAGCACCATCGAGGATCACAAGTTTGCCGCGCGAGTGTTGTCGATTGGTATCGGATCGGGGAAGCCCGTCCGTGATCTGGAGCGGGTCCGCGTGGGGCTGGTGGAAAAGACGCTGGTCGAGGCGCTTGCCGAAGTAGACGAGGCGCTGCGGTCAGGCAAGCGCCTCGAGGAGCCCGGCGAGAAAGGGCCGGAAGCATATAGGGACGCGTTGGAACAATACATCATGTGGTTCGGGTGCAGGAACGCAACAGAACCGCCCGGCGATCTGATGTTAGAGGGGTTCGAGACGCTGTGCAAAGTCGTGGACGATCCCGACTCGATTACCAATACCAAGCAAGAAGACTTCTTTGATGAGGCCCGCTGGTATTTCAATGCGATTAAGGACAGCAAGAAAGACCTCAAAAGGAATCCGGCAGTCCTGCTCGCTCGGGCGGGCCTCAACCCGGAAGACACGATCCGCACGGCGCTGCTCGAGCACGTATATGGCCACTATTTGGATCACTACGCAACGCTTGGACAGGACCACGGCGACAAGAATATCCGGGAGTGGATGCGTATCAGGGACCAGTGTCGTACGGTCGGCAGCAGCTATAAGGTCATGCTTGATGCGGCGAAGCAGGTCGATGATGTTCAGACGCTGGTGAATCTGGGTGAGTTCAAGAACACGTTCGTCGAGCAATATGGCAGATTCGACGAAGCGCTGAGCGGGCTTTCGTGGCGGGGTGAGGGTGCCGGCAGCTTCCTCCTCAACATCCCATCGCTCAGCAGCCTGCTGAAAGACCAGCGACAGATCTGGGTCCGTTACGGGGAGCAGCTTGACGTGGCCGCCAGGACTTGCGGCCTCGAGGATGAGGCGGTCATCGACGCGATCGAGCACCTTAGCGCCGGCGATCCACCACAGCTCAAAGGTCTTGACAGGGCATTCTGGGAAAGCCTCCAGGAAACGGAGATCGTACCGGCATCGGTTGCGTACAGCGCATCCGTTTTCGAAGAAGCGAATTTCAAGAGATATGTCACGGAGATGTACGATACCGATTCCTGTCGTGAACTCATCGCGTTCACAAAGGGCGACGGTATGAAAACCGCCGACAAGCTCCAGGCTACCGACAACGCCCTGGTAGTGGGCGCGTATCTTGACGAGATTCGGAATAGCCTGGCTGGATTCGATGCCGCCCTACCGGAGGATCGCAGCGCGGAGACCCCGCAGGCGTGGATTAGAGATCTCCGTGCTCCCCCCGGACCTCGCGCCGGCGACGGTGCAAAGAACCAGATTGACGACCTGTCGGAGTACTGGCACCCCGATGACCTCCGCACGTTGTACCAACGTCATAGCATCCTCCTCGATCGCGGGAAGAAGACCCGCGTACTGCTTACGATGCTCGAGTGTTTGCAGCCACAGCACCTGGATGACTGGGGCTATGCCCGGCTGCTGCCGTACGAAGACCTGGAAGAGCGATGGAAGGCACCCTACAGCATCAAACCGCCGCCGCGCCTCGTCGCCGACAGCCAAAGGCAGCCGGCGCCCGGTACGGCTGAGACGCCCGAGCGTAGGGGCGCCACCGAGGAGTCCGACATCTTCCGTCGGAGGGATCGTGAGGTCGAGCGTGCTGAGCCGATGACGCGGGAAACGCGACGAATCGGCGCGCGGGGACCGGGCGGCGTCCCGGCGTGCGTGACGCTCGAATTCCTGTCGGAGCGGTCCTGGGAGTGGGCGTTGCTGCTACACAGGCTCCGCCGGATCGATGGGCAGTACTTGTATGAAAGCACCGTGGATGATGACAGCCCGCTTCACTTGCGCTGCGAACGGGCACTTGAAAAGGCCGCCATAAGCTACATGGACGCGTATTTTCAAAGTTGGAGCGAGGCGTATCGCGGCAAGAAGCTCAACGAGCTGGATAAACTGACCCATGACACCAACAGTTGGGGCGAGCTTACGGGGATGCTCACCACACGCCGGACCACCCACGAGCACATCGCCCGGGAGTTCAGAGACTCGCTTGAGTGGATCCTGAAATGCACTAGCTGTGCGACGTTTTGTACAACGAAGGGCTGGTGGTGGCACAGCATCGAGCAACCGGAGTGGAGGGACGCCGAGAACTGGCTGAACACTTCGAGGAATGGTCACTGGGACGAGGAGCTGGGCTTGTTTGTCTATAACGCGAAGGTGCCTTTCGACGATCCCGATGTCACGGCCCCGTGGGAACCGATTCCAGAAGATTTCATGAAACAGTGGCTCGAGGTCGCGGAAGGAATCGCGGATCACGCGAAACTGCCCACTCAGTTCGAGGACATCGATGTTGACGAGTATTCGCCGACGGGATCGATTCCATGGGGGCAGATGCAAAAGCTGCGCGAAAAGCACGGGCTCGACGACGAGCGATTGACGCGGCAGCTCGTTGAGTTCGAAGATCATGCTCAGAAGCTTCTCAGTGTCGCACTTACCGAGTGTCTGGTGGGGATTCAGAAGAAGTACTTCCAGGCCAAGACACCGCGTGATGGGTGGCCGTACCTCATGGGAGAGCCCTACAGCCCGAACGCTCTGGACACGGTTGACTTTAACGACTTCAAGAGCTTCCTCGTTCAGGTCCACCGCGCGGACAAGGCGTTCAAAGACCACGATAGGACGTTGTTGAAAGAAGCCCCCGGGCGGAAAGAACGGAGGGAGTTCTTCGACAGATGCAAGGATTGGTACGAGTTCCTGGGCCTCAAAGACGAGATAGGTTCCGAGGAAGAGAATTTGCGGGTTTCGATTCGCGCTCTGGACCCGGTGGGGGAGCCCTACGGCAAGGAAACGGTCGATGATGGGCCGCAACATGTGTATGGGTACTTTGTGCTGGACCTGGGGCTCAAGCTGGACGCAAAGGACGACGAATTCGGCGATGGCGCGCTTTGGATCGCAACGACGACGGAGAAGAGAATGCGAGAGCGCCAGGTGTTGTGGGAGTGGAAGCGGGGGACCGTAGGCAAGCTCTGGGTTCGGCTCAAGCGTCCTGAAGGCGGCCGGTCACCACTCGAAAGGGAGCTGGGCGAGGCGTCGCCGCTGGCATTCTGCGCGTATCTCCACCAGTATGGTAAGTCGTACGACAACGGAAAGATATGGTACGTGACGCACCCGTTCGATCTCGAAGACAAGCCGCTTCCCGATACGAGGTTTGTCGGCGAGAGAGTCGAGTTCACGCTCGACCGCAGGCTGCCCGAGCCGATTCCGAAGTTGACGGTCACAAGACCGAAGAGAACCGAACGCTGAGTTCTTTACGCGATTGGGGAAGCTTGACTCGTGAGCTGGACGGACCTGTTCAA
>JBARRC010000805.1:0-14049 GCA_049644045.1 Phycisphaerae bacterium | reverse complement strand
CAGCGCCGAGTTCCTGAGCACGTCGATTTCCATGAATGTCGGTCGGACGTCGATGAATAACACACGCTCCGGCAAGCCATGCTTAAGCAATTCGCAGGCGGCCACCTTGTTGGCATAGGGTCGCAGGCCGATCCGATCCAACCTCAACCCCGCGGCGGCAAAAATCGCCTGATACTGCTCCGACTGCTCACGTCGCACCGCGGCCACCAATACATCTGCCGTGGCTGCGTCATCGGTGTGCGGTCCGACCACAAAGTCGATCACCGCCTCTCTCACCGGGAAGGGCAGCTCCTTGGCGATCTGAATCTCCACCATGCCCGGCAGCTCGTCGGGCTGGGCGGCAGGTAGCTTCAATATCTTGAGAATGGTCTGATCGCGCGGGATGTCGACGATCGCATGTTTTGTCCCGATACCCTCCTGGTCGAGCGTGCGTCTTATGTACAGGCCCATCTGCTCCGGATTGGCCGGATCGAGATCGGATGGGATCTCCACGGAAAGCAGCCGATCGATCTTGACCCCGCGTTTGCCCATAAGCGCGTGGACCACCCGCAGGGTGCTCGCGTCCCAGTCGATCGCGACTATCTTATTGGGGCGGGCTCTACCGGACACGGATGTTCTCCAAATCCTTCTCGCGAATGGGATAATGACCCCCGAGGTAAGTCAGATCGCGGTAGTAGACCGTTTCCGCGATCGGACCGAGCATGTCGACAACTACCTCAAGCCGCGTGACCATCCCAATGTGGCCCGCGTAGCCCAACGACTCGATCCTAAACTGCTGCCCGCGTGCCGTAATCTGCGAGGCAATCTGCTCAAACGTCTCGAAATCCACCACGTCTTCGGTCAACAGCCACGCCGTCGTAGCCTTGGTCTCCGGATCCAGTGTATCGCGGACCTCAAGGATCGCCCCAATATGCTCGCCTGTAAGCCCTTCAATACACCTCAGCACCAGCGGAGGCGCTGTATTAATATTGATCAGGCCGATCAACGTCCGCTGCTCCGGCGGGACCATCGTCGTACGGTCCATCAACACCGGCAGATGTTCCAGTGTCAGCGGACTACCTTCGGCACGGAAAAGCGACGCTGGAGTTCGGATCGGCTTGGACCCGCTTCCAGCATCATCCATTTCCGTAGGGTCACTAGCGCCCGTGTCAGGCGATAGGGCGCCCTCCCCCAACTCGTCCAATCCACCCTCGGCCCCATCGGGTTGCGTATCAGTATCGCCAGGACCTTTTTCTCCCTTGCCACCCTTCCGTTCAAGCTTGTTGCCCTTACCACCGCTACCCTCACCGCCGCCACCCTTGCCGCCGCTACCCTTACCACCGCTACCCTCACCGCCGCTACCCTTGCCGCCGCTACCCTCACCACCGCTACCCTCACCACCGCTACCCTTGCCACCGCCACCCTTATCGCCGCTACCCTCTTGCCCACGCGCGGCACCCACAATGAAGTCGACGACCCCCGGTTCGTCCGGAAACGCGAGGCTCAGTTCCGCACGAGCGGTGGCCTCGTCCCCCAATAGATACACGCGAGGGCGATTGTCGTTGCTGACGTTATCCTCGGCTGAGAGCACCGTCAGGTAGGGATACAGCCCGCGGTTGAGCACGCCGTCCTGGTTGTCGCCCCGAGGGAAAGTCTCATCACCGTCGTCCTCGTTGGCTGTCAGCAGCCCGTTGCGGTCAAAATCCTCCCCGTAGAGGATCTGACCGGTCACCCCCTTCACCAGGAGCAATTCCTCGACCGTGTCAAACGGGCCATTCTTAACCAGATAGGGTTTGGGCAGCGTGCGGTAGTACTCGCCCTCCGTATCGCCATCCGCGCCGCGAGGTACGCGGTCCACGTCGCGCCAATCCAGGATCGCGTCAACGATTTCCTGTGGATCGATCTCCTCGTCACCGGCGACAGCCGCCCGAACCAGCATCCGCAATTGCCACTCGGTGGCCGTGTTCAGATTGACCTTCGAGGCTTCATCAGTGATTCCGAAGCGGATGTACTCCTCATCGTCTGTTGGATCGTCAGCCACAATGCTGAACCGATAGACCATCAGTTCGTCTTCGAACTCCTCGTTCGTTCCCCAGAGCGTTTCGTCGCCGTCCTCCATCCAGACGATGATGCGATGCAGCTCGTCGGGATTGTGATACCAGCGATCCATGTCGTAGCGCGATTCGCGGAGTAGCAGCTTCACGCGTTCCACGCCTGCCTCGGCCGCCAGGCGCGTCTGCAGCCGATAGGCGATGGCCCGCGTCGAGGCGAGGTCCGCGTTGACGCGAAACGAGAACATGGCCACCAGCAGCCCGAGCAGCAAAAGCACGAACAGCACGACCGGCAAGATGACGCCACGACGAACCTGTGACATCTTCATGACCCCCCGCTCAACTCTTCGACCAGCGATTGCGTCTCCCGGCTGACGCGCGAGCGGAACAGCGGGTCCGCCTGCGGCACGCGGACGACGGCCGAGAACTGGTCCGGTTCCAATGGCTCACATTCGATCTGCTCCTCGTTGAGACATTCGCAGAACTCTTCGTTCACCTTGTCCTCTTCGAGCCCGAATCCCTCGCCGAAAGGTGGATGAGGCTCAAAACCGATTGTCACCAGGACCAGTTGGGGAAGCGGATTCTCGCCGGCGACATCCCAACTGTCCCACCATTTGTATCCGTCGTAGTAGCAAAACCGAAGGTAACGAATCTCAGGCGCGTACAGCTCTTCCCAGTTGATGTCCACACCGAGTGTGATGTCGCCGCGATCTTCCTCCTCGAGCAGTTCCTCATCCAACAATGCGTCGTCAAGACCTTCCTCGTCCTGGTCCGAGCCTTCGTCGCCCTCGATGAAATCCTCCCCACCTTCGTCGAAGGACTCCCCGCTCTCGTCGGCGCCGTCGGTGGGCTGTTCTTCGTCAAACGCCTCATCGGTCGCGGACTTGTCGGGTCGCGGAATGAGCATCTCGATCCGTGCCAGCCCCAGCGGAAACTCATAGCCCTCTTCGTGCAGAATCTCCGGGTGGCGCACGATCTTGTATTCGACCTTCGTCAGGTCGTACTCACCCGGTGGAGGCTCTTCTCTAAACGACCAGTCTTTACTCTGCTCGCGGCTCGGTACGCGGTAGCTGGACAGCCAGAGGCGTTCCGGCTCACCGCGAATTCCCACGCGGTTGTCGGCGGTGATCACGGCGGCCTGGCGGATTTCCGTCGCAAGCCGGTCAAGCACGACTCGGGCAAGCCTGAGCTTCTGGGCCGCTTCCGTACCGTCCCGACTCGTCTCCAGCGACGAGGAGTAGAACCAGTAGGTCATCGAGGAGAGAATCACGAGCAGTCCCATCGCCAGCGCGACCTCGAGCAGGGTCACGCCACGACATGCGAAACGCGCTCGGCTGAGACTTGATCGGCCGCCACTCATCATGATCCCTCATCCGGCCCAAGCCCGTCGAGTATCCCCTCCACCCCACCCTCCCCCTCTTCCCCAAACAAGCCGCTATCTTGGATTTGCTGGAGCAGGCCCGGGGGGATCTGGGAGACTATTCCCGAAAGGTCCATTCCGAGCGCGTCCATGATCAGCGGAAGCGCCTCCAGCAACTCGTCAAACGGAAGCTTGGGTATGAGATTCGTATCCACGGCCTCCGGATCATCGAAGCCCGGGATGCCCAGGTCAGCCAGCTTGGTGCCGAGCTCGATCATCTCGTCCTCGGTGAGTCCGAAATCCAGAGCGAAATTCACCGGTTGCGGCGTGGGGCGCATCGCATAGAGCGTGAAGAGTGTTTCGGCTTCGTCGAAGTCGAAGTCGTCCTCCTGGTACTCGCCTTCTCGGGGAAGGTAGAGGATCTCCGTCTTCAGGAGGAACATCTCTTCGAGGGCGGTGTCCTCGATGGTGAGCCGCCATGCCCAGTCTGGATACCGCTCTCCGAAGTCCTCCTCCTGCACTTCGTCAACGGAGTCGAGCTCGATGAGCCCCAGGTCCAGCTCGGCAAACTGCTGCTCCGCGAGCGACATCGCGCGGATCTGCCGTTCCATCTTTCGGATCGATGTATCGGCATCCTGGAGCTGCGCGCCGACGACCGAAAGGCCGACGACCAACAGCCCCGTGGCCACGACGGTCTCGAGCAAGACATAAGAGCGTTGACGCCGCCGCCCTGGCACGTGGGGTACATCCTGTTTGGGGTGGCATGGGCAAACTTGTTTGCCCGTGCACGGGACCGGCAAACGCACGGGCAAGCTCCCGCTTGCCCATGCCACCCGGATGCACTCGGGCAAACGCGATGAGATCATGGCTCGACCTCCAGTTCACGCCCCTGAACCTGCACCTCGGCCCCTCGGAGCTGCGACTCACGAATCTCGAGCACGTCGTCTTCGGTCAGCACCCGTGGATCGAGAAAATCCTGACGCAAAACCGCCGGCCAATTCTTCTCCTCAAACAGGTCAAGCTCTTCTTCGTAGAAGGGCCTCTGCAACCACGCCAGCCCCGTCGCCCCATCCACGATCAGATCAACCTGCGGATAGTCCTCCAGTTCCTCCAGTTCGATATCGCGTGGCGCCGTGGTGAGAACGAATGTCACCCACTCACTCGAACCGTCCGGCTCGACGAACAGCGGCGGACGCTCCGGATCGATGTCTTCGAACAGCTCCTCGAGTTCTTCCTCAATGTTCTCCGCCGCCCGCTCGCGCCTTGTCCTGATCTCCTCGATTGTCGGCCGTCCCAGGCGAACCTCGGCGCACCACACATCGCCCAGAAGCGTGTTCCCCACCGCCCAGGGCGCGGTGACCAGGTTGAACACTTCCGGGTCGTCGATCGGGTCATCCTCGCGTTCGATGAGCGGCTGGCGCTCACCGCCGAGCGGATCCAATTCGTCTTCGTTGGGAAATCGAATCTGGTAGCGCAGGTTGTCAAAGGCCGCGTTGGCCCGCACCAGCGTAATCATCGAGCGAAGCTGCCTGGCCGACCGCGGTAATTCGTCTTCCTTGAGTTGACGAATGAAGGTGGGGACGACCATTGCGCTAAGCACCACCAGGATGCCGACCACCAGTGACACCTCGAGCAGCGTAAACGCGCGATACTGATGGGGACGGGATCGTGTCGGCCTCATGATTCACCGCCTGTATGTAGCGTCACCCCTTGTGGGTGATGCTACTTCTCGATCCAGTTCTTGATGTCGTCGCTGCCCTCTTTGCCGCTGTTATCCTCGCCATCCGGGCCTCCGCTCCACAGGTCGTACCCCTCCTCGTGGATCTCGCCCGGCGACCGGTATCCAAACGGCTTGCCAAAAGGATCCAGCAACTTGTCGTTCCCCAGGTAGGGGCCCTTGTAGCGCTCGTCGTCGACTTCCTCCTTACGCTTCAGCAGCGCTGCCAACCCCTCATCGGTGTCGGGGTACTTGCCCATGTGGTACTTGTAGGTCTCCAGGGCCGTGGCGATCGGCCCGTTCGGTCCGATGGCCGCCTTGGCAAGGTCGATCTTCGCCTCGGTAGCCGTCTCGAACAACCTGGGTATGGCAAACGCCGCCAGGAGGGCGAGAATCCCCGCCACCAACAACAGCTCTATTAATGTAAACGCCGATCTTCTTCGCTGACTTCTTCGCTGCATGACACCTCTCCTTCCGAAAGGAGCTTCAAACCTTTTGAAAACGTCTGACAACACTTCAACACGAAACGTCCCTGATCACTTTCCCTAGGGTCCCTCACACCACAGCCCACAAGTCAAAACACCGCCGCCGCAACGCCGCCTACTTCATCCCCGACCCCATCGTCAGAATCGGCAACAGCAGCGCCACGGCAATACAGAAGACCACGGACGCCATCATCACCAACAGGACCGGCTCCACGACGCGAACCGCCAGATCAATCTGCCGCGCCGTCCGCGCCTCGTTGGTATCCGCGATCTGCACGAGCACCGTCTCCAAGTTGTTGCTCTCCTCCGCCACCGCGATCATGTCCACCACGACCGGCGGAAACAGACCACTATCCCCCAGCGGCCGTGACAGCGCCGCCCCCTTCTTGACGTTATCCGCTGCCTCCTCGATGACATTCGCGAGGATGGTGTTGCCGGCTGAATCCTTGGAGATCCTCAAGGCCTGAAGGATCGGCACCCCGTTGCGCAGCATGGTGCCGAGAATCCGGCAGAACCGGCAGATGGCCACCATCGTCATAATCCCACCGAGCAGCGGCGCTCGCAGCTTGAACCGTTCGAACGCGCGCTGACCACTCTTGGTCCTGAGCAGCGACGAGACGCCGAGGATGATCCCCACGACGACGAAAATCACAGCGAGGTAGTGATCCTTGAGCAGATCAACCAGGGTGAACACGGCCACCGTCAGCGGATTGAATGTTTCGGGCCGCAGAAACTGTCGTATCTTCGGCACCACGACGAACAGCAACAAGAAGACCACCGCACTTCCCACAAAAACCAGAATCGTCGGGTAAATCATAGCCCCGATGACCTTGTTGCGCAGTTCGTCCTGCTTCTCCGAGAAGATCGCAATCCGGTGAAGCACATCCTCCAAAAAACCGCCCTGCTCGCCCGCGCGAACCATGGCCGCGTGAAGCGGCGAAAACACGCGGGGGTGCTTGGCCATCGCGTCACCCAGTGACATGCCGCCCGCTACGTCCTCACGCAGCTCTTTGACCATATGCGTCAGCGCCCCCTGAGACCCCTGCCCCGAGAGCACGTCGAGCGCACGCAACATCGGAACACCGGCCCCAAGCAGATCGGCGAGCTGGCTGTAGAACGTCGTCAAATGGCGCATCTTGACGCGTCGGAAACCACGAAACGGCAGCTTGCTCTCCTCGATCCCCTCCGCCACCTTGATCGGGTAGAGCGCCTGCTCATCCAGCATGCGTAGCGCGACCTGGTAGTTCTCAGCCGTCAGCACTCCGGTGATGGGCTTGCCGCCTTCGCTAATCGCCTTGTAGCTGAAACTGGGCACTAGACGCTTCCAAACAACAACATCGCGCAACCCCAAACCCCGCACGCTCCGCAGATCATGCGCAAAGATCAAAAACCGAAAGCCGGAATCCGCGGTGAAGGTGCGACGGCACGATCAGACCCTCCCTGGTCCCACGCCCCTCCTGTATACCTGGAGGAAAATGATGCTCACACGGCTTACGGTATCCCGCCGCAATGCCTACGTCAAACATATCCCCACCTTCGTACCGGCTGTCAGCGGACCGGCGCGCACCATTCAACGCTCGGCTCCACATGCTTTGTACACGTCCGCCCGCCCGGCGATTGCAGCGCACGTATGATCGGACGCGTCAGGGTGTGGCCTGCCATTCAACATATGCGGGACAGGCCAATTGTGGGGCAGGCCAATTGTGGGACCGACTTTCCAGTCGGTCTTTTCCCGGCCGAGAAGGTTCCTCGACCGACTGGAAAGCCGGTCCCACAGCCAAAGTCCCGCAGGCAGGTGAAGTCATTCCGTGGTCCGTTTACCACTGCCCGCTTCGCCCGGGTCGATCGATGCCACCACGTCTGCCAGACGGTCGATCATTTCGGCGATCGTCATGTTGGTGGTGTCAATCACGACCGCTGCGCCTTGTACGAGGAGGGGCTCCCATTGTCTGGAGTCAACCGCGTCACGGGCACGGAGGTTGTTCAATACATCTGTAATATTTACATCTTCACCGTCCGCCAGCATCTCTTGAAACCGGCGCTCCGCTCGCTTCTCCGGCGATGCCTCAAGCACGAACCTGGCGTCCGCGTCGGGGAAGACGGTGCTGCCCTGATCCCGGCCCTCGCTGACAAACGATCCCAGTCCCCGCCCGATCTCGCGCTGCCGCTCGATCAGAAGCTCGCGGATCGCCGCCTGACGAGCCACGTACGGCGTCACGGCGCTAACCGCAAGGGTCCGGATGGCCTCACTCACATCCTGCCCGTCGACGCGAATGCGCGTATGCGTTGGACCGCAATCCAGCTCCAGTTTGACGGAGCGGGCCAGCTCGATCAGGACCTCCTTGTCGTCGAAGTCGACACCACGCTGCAGAGCGGCGTAGGCGATCGCCCGGTACATCGCCCCCGTATCGAGGTAGGGAATCTGAAGCCGCGCCGCCAGCTTACGCGCGGCCGTCGATTTCCCGGAACCGGCAGGACCGTCAATCGTTACGATCATCACCGGTGATCGTACCGATTATTGCGACCGGAAGGAATGGCCGTCACCTCTTTCGTTACGAAACCACTACTACAAAAGTGTATTGAAAAGCACCCTACGGACCTTGTCATGCACCCACCGCCACGATAAAGTGGACACGGTTATTGGAACCTTCTCCGGCAATAAGAGGCCGGAAATACACACCTAATGGAGGGGCGTATCGCAACTCAGGGCGAACCATTCGCAAAAGCAATGAGATGCAAAGCATGGCCGCTCGTGCCATGACCGCGCGGACAGCCGGTAAGGTGCCTCTTTCATGCACCTTCGCTCGCTCTGGGAAGTTGGTCCCACAGATGGAGGAGTCAGGACAATGACAAATCGAACAGTTGTAGTCGGTGTGGTCATTTGTGCCGCTTTCATGTTGATGGCTGTAGCCCACCTCCCGGCGGTTCAGGCTGACAAACCGTCGACGCATAAAGAGAGCCAACCCCCTGCCGTGTCGTCCAGACCCGTGCCGTGCGCGAGCCATACCCCAAACACTCGCAGTCCCGCCGGCTTCACCGATTCGAAGATTCTCAAACTCAGGGCCGAACGGCCGCCGGAAGTTCCCAACAACCCGCCCGCGCCGCCTCACCTCCTCAGGCAGCGCGCCGCCGAGCCGGCTAAGGTCTGGACCAGAGGAAGGTTCACAAGCGTGCAGGTCAATGTTGATGGTGCCGGCAACAACATCGTCGGCGATGCGGCCAATGAGCCGACGATCGCCATCGACCCGATCCATCCCAACCGGATCGTCATCGGATGGCGACAGTTCGATTCGATCACGTCCGATTTCCGCCAGGCCGGAGTCGCGTACAGCCACGACGGAGGACAGACATGGACGTTCCCCGGTGTTCTGGATCCGGGCCAATTCCGCAGCGATCCGGTTCTCGGCGCCGATCCGGCCGGCAACTTCTACTTCTCCAGTCTCGGCGTTCTGCCCTCGGGTGACATGCTGGTCGATGTGTTCAAATCGACCGACGGCGGCGTCACCTGGTCGACACCAGTCTACGCTTTCGGGGGCGACAAGCAATGGATCACAATAGACCAAACCGACGGCATCGGGAGCGGCCACATTTACCAGAACTGGAACATACAGTTCACCTGCTGCCCTCCCAATGACTTTACGCGCTCGATCGACGGAGCGGCGTCGTTCCAGTCTCCCATTCCGACCCCGACGCCCAAGATGAAATGGGGCACGATGAGCGTCAACTCGGATGGCACACTGTACCTAGGCGGAGCGTCGCTGGACCAGGTGGGTCACGTCGTCGCCAGATCCACCGATGCAAAGGACCCGGCTGTGACCCCGACCTTCGACCTTGTCAGGGTCGTAAACCTCGAAGGTGCCACAGTCAGCGGCGGGGTCAATCCTGGTGGGCTCCTGGGCCAGGTTTGGATTGCCACCGACCGCTCCAACGGACCGACGCGAGGCTACGTGTACATGCTCGGCTCCGTCCACAATCCGGCGGAAGCGAACATTCTCAACGTGAAGTTCGTCCGCAGTGTTGACGGCGGTGACACGTGGAGTTCACCGGTTCTTGTCAATGACAATCCAGGGAGCTGGGCCTGGCATTGGTTTGCAGCCATGTCGGTGGCGCCGAACGGGCGAATCGACGTCACCTGGTACGACACGCGCAATGATACCTACCCCTGGGACCCCACGTTTTCCGAAGTGTTCTATTCGTATTCGCTCGATGCCGGCCGCACCTGGTCGCCCAACATCGCGGTCAGCCCGCCATTCGATCCGAGCCTCGGGTATCCCGTTCAAGAGAAGATCGGCGACTACACCCACATGATTTCCGACAACGGCGGTGTAAGCCTGGCGTACGCGGCTACGTTCAACGGCGAAGAGGACGTGTACTTTCTGCGGATTCCATTCGACTGCAACAACAACGGGATCGAGGACGACTGTGACATCGATTGCGGTCCGCCGGGCGGCCGATGTGACGTGCCCGGGTGCGGAACCCGAGAAGACTGCAACAACAACGATATCCCCGATGACTGCGAGCCGAATGAGGATTGTAACGGCAATAGCGAGCGGGATATTTGCGACATCGGTGAGGCCGCCAGCAGCGACTGCAACGGAAACAGCGTGCCCGACGAGTGCGATCCGCAGGACGACTGCAACAACAACGACGTTTTGGACATCTGTGACCTCGCCGGAGGCACCAGCAAGGACTGCAACGAAAACGGCGTCCCCGACGAGTGCGACATCCAGTCCGGGACATCCAACGACGTCAACAACAACGGCGTCCCCGATGAATGCCAGGGCGCTTGCTGTTTCTGCGACACCAGTTGCCTCGACACCACACCCGTCGACTGCGCCGTACGCGGCGGCGGGTTCGGCGAATTGGGCGTGACCTGCCTTGACACCATCTGCCCACCACCTCCCGAACACGATGACTGTAACGCCGCGGTGGTTTTGCCGAGCGTGGTCCACCAAACCATACCGTTCAACAACCGCTGCGCAACGCTCGATGGTCCGTTTCTGGTCGATTGCGAGAACGGGGAGCAGCCTTTCGGAACCGACCTCTGGTATCACTATGTGGCTCCGTGCGACGGCTACCTGACGGTAGATCTGTGCGAGAACACCTATTACGACGCGATCATGGCCATCTACGGCGGACAGGAAGCGTGCGCGTGCCCCTTTGACAACAGCTCGCTGATCGTATGCGGTGACGACACCTGCGGGATTCCTGCCGGCCCGCCTGTGGTTACGATTCCGGTGGAGAGTGATCGGTGTTACACGATCCGCGTAGCCGGCTGGCTTGGGGAAACGGGTCTGGGCGAGATGGATGTGAGTGTCGACTGCATCAATTGCCCTGTGGGCCCCGTAACATTCGTCAATCCACCGCACGGCGTCGTCGATGCACGTCAGCCACACCCACCCGCGGATGAGTCCGATCGTCAGGGAATCGATGCTATTCTCGTTCAGGGACCGGTCGGCATGGATGAGGTGGAGTGCTGGTTGCTGCGTGAGACCGCCGAGGATGGCTCGCGCAACACCATTACGAGCGTTGTCGACAATGATGATGGCACGTTTACAGTCAACCTCTTCCGGTCAATCTCCACCGGGGCTGTGACAACAATCACCTACACGAATAACGACGGAACCGCATACAAGGGTGTGTTCACCTCGCACCCGGCCAACGTCAACGCCGACGGCTACGCCAACCCGATCGACATTCTCTCGATCATCGACATCCTCGACGGGGTGGCCGCGCCGCCATGGGGCAAGTACAGTACCGACTGCGATCACAGTGGGTCGACCGCGCCAGCGGACATTCTCCGTGTCATCGACCTACTGACGGGCGCGCACACATTTGCGCCAGGCTGGAACGGCACGGCGCTGCCGACGGACGGGGGCGCCTGTCGTCAACGTTAACCCTAACCCCGCAGGCTTGGGGCATTGGAGACTTCGTCACAGGATCGATCGACCCGCTTGGAGTCGCCCTCGATCTCTGCGGCCGCAAGGGCGGTGTAACGCTGGTGGATCACGCCTTGCTCGCGGACTGCATGACGGGTTCGGCGTGCAGGGCCTCTTGGCTGGTAAAGACCCCTGCAAGCCCTTTCCCACACGTTTTGGAATCTTTTCAGGCAATTCCTGAACGGCTACGCCGGGTGCCGTCGTCTACAATGTGGGTGGGGTTTGTGCGGGCGATCGATCCGGATCAGGCAAAAGTGAGTAACCAGGAGAAACCACATGATCTGCAAGAAGAGTGTCGTAACATTGACGTGTTTGATCGCTGGGGCGGTCCTCGGCCCGGTCGCAGGGACGACCTGGGCCCAACAGGCGCGCGGGGCGTATACCGATGTCCGCAAGCTGCCGGACGGCCCCGTCGGTGAGCGGATCACCGGGCTTATCGATGTCATCAACGCGAACGACAGCGAGAAGGTCCGCGCCTTCGTGACCGAGTGGTTCGCACCGCCGTTTCGCGACAGGGCCACGATGGAGGAACACCTCGCGGTCTTCGCGAACGTCTATGACCAGAGCCGCGGGTTCGAGTTCTACGGCATTCGACAGTACGAGGAGGCAACTCCGGAGGATGAAGTCGTTGTGATTATTCGCAACCGGCTGACCCGTGCGTGGGAAGCGTTCGTCCTCCACATCGAAACGAAATCGCCTCATCGTATCTCGGGCTTGATGTTCGCACCCGCCCGCCCGCCGAGTGATCTTCCTCCGCCCAAGAAGCTGAGCCAGTCGGAAATCGTCAAGGAACTGGAGGCCTTTGTGAAGAGGCTTGCCGATGCCGACGCGTTCTCCGGAACGGTTCTGCTGGCCAAGGACGGAAAGGTCTTGTTCAAGAAGGCCTACGGTCCAGCAAGCAAGCGCTTCAACGTGCCGAACAAAATCGACACGAAGTTCAACCTCGGCTCGATGAACAAAATGTTCACCGGGGTTGCCGTTGCGCAGCTCGTTCAGCAGGGTAAACTGTCGTTGGGCGATCCGCTCAGCAAGTTCGTGTCGACCGACTGGCTGCCGCGCGAGATTACCGACAAGATCAAGATCAAACACCTCCTCACGCACACCTCGGGCCTGGGAAGCTACTTCAACGACAAGTTCATGGAGTCGTCGAGATTGCTTTTCCGCGAGCTGGACGACTACAAGCCGCTTGTCGCGGGCGAGACCCTTGCCTTCGAGCCGGGGACGGACTGGCAATACAGCAATACCGGCATGTTCCTGTTGGGCGTGGTCATCGAGAAGGTCACCGGGCAGAGCTACTTCGACTACGTACGGGAGAACATCTACAAACCGGCCGGGATGATCAACACCGATTGCTACGAAATGGACAAGCCGGTTCCCAATCTGGCAATCGGGTATTCGAGGGAACGGACAGAGGATGGCGAGCAGTGGACGAACAACCTGTACAAGCACGTGGTGAAGGGCGGCCCGGCCGGCGGTGGGTTCTCGACGGTCGAGGACCTGCTGAGATTCGACGTCGCGCTGCGCTCCCACAAACTGCTCAACCCGGAATACACCGAGATGGTCTGGAACGCAAAACCGGAACTGAACTCGTCGGACTACGGTTTTGGATTCGGCGTACGCGGCGAGCCGGGCAACCGTATTGTCGGTCACGGTGGGGGATTCTCGGGCATCAACTCGAACCTCGACATGTTCCTGGACTCAGGTTACACCGCGGTCGTAATGTCGAACTACGATGACGGCGCGCAGCCGGTAGCGTCAAAGATGAAGGAGCTGCTCGGGGCACGACCATAGATGCTGCGTCCAACGCACGGTGCGCGCGATTGGATATAAGCAACCGCTTTTCTTGGAGTGCCGCTCGGACGGACTTCTACGCCGTGCCGGGACCGTGAGTCTTGTCACTGTCGTCCGCCTGCGTCTGGACGGCGGAGAGTTTGACGTGAAACGTCGTGCCCTCACCGACGACGCTTTCGACCTCGATCTCGCCGTCAAGTTCACGGACGATCTTCTGTGCGGCCGCCAGACCGAGTCCGGTGCCTCCATGCCCCTTCGAGGAATGGAACACGTCGAAGATCTTGTCCAGCTCCTCGGGCTCTATCCCGGGACCGTTATCACCAATGGACAGAACGATCTGGCCGGTGCCCGCGTTATAGCGTGTCGAGACGTTGACCCGAGCGCCCTGTTCGGGTGTCGCCTCGATCGCATTAAGTATGATGTTATGAGCCACCTGATGGATCCCTTCGGGATCGAGAGGAATGGCCGGAATCTCCTCGAAGTCCGTCAAGATCATCACCGATTGCTCGTCGGCCCGGCTTTGCACCAGGGCGATCACGTCCTCGACGATCCGATTGAGCTGGGCCATCTCGATGCACGGTTGACGCTCCTTGCTGAACGTGAGCATGTTCATCGTGAGGATGAAAATCCGGTCGAGATTGCGACGGACGAGCGCCCAGCCCTGTTTGGTCGCTTCGAGGTTGTTCTTTTTGATGCCCAACTCGACCACCTCGGCGCCGCCTTGCAT
>JBARRC010000804.1:0-5555 GCA_049644045.1 Phycisphaerae bacterium | reverse complement strand
TGGCCGCCTCCATTGCCCTGACGCATCACGAGCGTTGGGACGGAACGGGCTATCCGGGAGGGCTGAAGGAGGACCAGATCCCGCTCGAGTCTCGGATTGTCGCTGTGGCGGACGTGTACGATGCCTTGTGCTCGGAAAGGCCCTACAAACCCGCGTATTCAGAGGATCGCGCGGTTGAGATAATCGCAGCCGACGTCGGGCGACACTTCGACCCCGACGTATTCTCCGCATTCGCCAAGTCAACAGAGGCGTTTCATGCGATTCGAAGTGACTTGATGGACGGCGTGTGCTGCCCGACCGCGAACGGAGCCGTGATATGAAGAGAATCCTATTCGTGGACGACGAGGAAAAGCTTCTCCAGGGATTGCGGCGAATGCTCCGGCCGCTACGCCATGAATGGGACATGACGTTTGTCCCAAGCGGTCAGGAAGCCCTGGCAGCCATCGGCAAGCAGTCTTTCGATGTGCTGGTGACCGATATGCGAATGCCGGGGCTTGATGGTCCTGGGCTTTTAGCCGAGGTAAGGCGTCAGCATCCGCATATCGTCCGCATCGTGCTCTCCGGGCACTCATCCAAGAATACCACGGTTCGATCGGTCGGATTGGCACATCGCTACCTGAGCAAGCCATGCGACAAAGAAACACTGGAAGGAGCGATTACTCGGGCGCTGGAACTGCGAGAGGTATTCCGGGATGAATCGCTCGTTAAGCTTCTGACCCAAGTACAGTCGTTACCGAGTCTGCCAGGTGTCTATGCAGAGATGCTCGCTGAACTCCAGAGTGATGAAATGTCGGTCAAGAGGATCGGAGAGATCATATCGAAGGACCTCGCCATGGTGGCGAAGGTGCTCCAACTTGTAAACTCAGCCTTCTTCGGCCTCCCGCGAAGTATCTCCGATCCCGCTCAAGCAGTTACCCTCTTGGGTGCAGATACAGTAAAGACGCTAGTGTTGGGAGTAGGTGTCTTCTCCCAGTTCAACGAAGACGACACGGAGGGCTTTGATTTCGAGGTCCTCTGGGAGCACTCTATCCGTAGTGCGGCGATCGCTAAGCGAATCGCGATGGAAGAATGTGCGGACCGAAGGGCCGCAGATGATGCGTTTACCGGCGCTCTCCTGCACGACGTCGGGAAGCTCATCCTCGCCCAAGGCTTCCCCAAGCGGTATAGCGCCGCGTTGGACGACGCAGCCAAGCGTGGCATAGAACACACACACGCCGAGCGCGAGACATTTGGCTCGACCCATGCGGAAGTCGGCGCGTACCTATTGGCCTTGTGGGGACTCCCCGACGCGATCGTGACCGCGGTGGCCTACCACCACAGTCCCGGCGCGGCTTCCGAGACTGCGTTTGGGCCGGTTACAGCCGTCCACGTCGCGAACTCACTTGAGCACGACCAGCATACAGGACAGAATCGTGACAGCTTCAGTAACCTCGACCGCGACCATCTGAGTCACCTTGGCTTAGTACATCGAATCGAAGCATGGCAAGAACGTGTCACCGGGCAGGTGGCCGCCGTTGTGCCGGGTGCGGCCTGTAAGGGGATCAACAAGTGAGAAAGATCCTTTTCGTCGATGACGAGCACAACGTCCTTAGCGGGCTTCAGCGGTTGCTGCGTCCCATGCGGAGCGAATGGGAGATTGCCCTTGCGTCCGGCGGCCAGGAGGCCCTCGACATCATGGCCAAGCAGCCCTTCGACGTACTCGTCTCGGACATGCGGATGCCTGGGATGGACGGTTTGACCTTGCTGAACGAGGTCATGCGCAAGTACCCTGACGTAGTCCGTATCGTGCTTTCCGGGCACGCGTCGGAGGAGATGGCGGTGCGTCTCGCCGGCGCCGCGCACCAGTACCTAGCGAAGCCGTGCGACCCTGGGAAGCTAACGACGACAATTGACCGAGCGTTCGCCCTCCGCGACCTCATGTCGAATGCCTCACTCCAGCAGTCTCTGGCACAGATGAAATCAATCCCGAGCATGCCCGATCTGTACGCAGAGCTGGTGGAGGAGCTGAATCATCCAGATGCGTCCATCCGTCGAGTCGGTGAGATCATATCGCAGGATCCGGGCATGACGGCCAAGCTTCTCCAGCTCGTTAACTCCGCGTTCTTCGGCATTCCCCGACACATATCCAGTCCTTCGCAGGCCGCGAGTCTACTTGGAACCGATACGCTCAGATCCCTCGTCCTGGGAATCGAGGTATTCTCAGAATTCCAGAGCATCGATTGTGAAGGCCTGAGCCTGGACTCACTATGGGAGCACAGCAACGAGACCGGGAGAATCGCGCGGGAGATCGCCTCTGCACAGCGTGCCGCACGCGAAACGATCGACGCCGCAGCGATGGCCGGTATCCTCCACGATGTGGGCAAGCTGATCTTTGCGCACAACTTGCCCGAGCAATACCGCGAGGTTCTAACACGTGCCGGTGGGGACGGCGCGCCGCTGCCGAACGTAGAGCACGACATCTTGGGCGCGACCCACGCGGAAGTCGGCGCATACTTGCTGGGTCTATGGGGGTTGCCAAATCCAATCGTCGAGGCGGTGGCCTTCCATCATTCGCCGAGCAGGTCGTTCGGAGAGGAGTTTACTCCCCTGACTGCCCTGCACGTGGCCAATGTCCTCGCACACGAGCGCAGCCGCACGAACGAAGGTTCGACTGTGGAACAACTGGACTTGACTTACTTGGCCAAGCTTGGCCTCGAGGAGCGAGTCCCTGCTTGGCGAGACAGCTGCGGGGCGGCTCTTAACGCGGGAGGCAGTCGATGACGGGAAAGATCCTGTGTGTCGATGACGAGGCTAGCGTACTGGACGCCTACCGACGTGGCCTCCGAAAGCAGTTTCAAATCGAGACGGCGCTCGGCGGGGAGCAGGCCCTGGGGATGCTCTGTGCCCAGAGTCCTTATGCGGTGATCGTGTCCGACATGCGGATGCCCGGCATGGACGGGATTCAGTTTCTGAAGGCAGTGCGACGAAAGGCCCCCGCTACCGTGCGCATGATGCTGACCGGCAACGCAGACCAGCAAACGGCTGTTGAAGCCGTGAACGAAGGCAGCATCTTTCGGTTCCTGACCAAGCCCTGTCCTCCAGAGACGCTGGCAAGGGCATTGACCGCCGGGATCGAGCAATATCGGCTCGTGACCGCCGAAAAGGAGCTTCTCGGAAAGACGCTCCAGGGCAGCATTAAGGTCCTCAACGACGTCCTCTCACTTACGAACCCCACGGCGTTTGGTCACGCATCGCGCAGTCGCCGTCTCGTCGGTCAACTCTGCAAGGAACTGAACGTCGAAAGGGCCTGGGAGGTCGAAGTTGCAGCCATGTTGTCCCAGATTGGGTGCGTCACGATTCCGCCGGATACGCTCGACAAGATTTACCATCGCAAGACACTCACACCTGTAGAATCCGAGATGTTCGAGTCGCACCCGGCGGCCGGTCGGGACTTGGTCGTCAACATTCCGAGATTGGAGGGCGTTGCCGAGATTATTGCCTATCAGCAGAAGCGCTTTGACGGAACAGGCACGCCTTCGGACTCTGTTGCTGGCGCGGGAATACCACTCGGAGCCCGCCTCCTCAAGGTGGCTCTAGACTATACCGCGCTCAAATGGACTGGCCTAACAGAAATAGACGTGACCATCGAGCTGCGTCAACGCTCGGGGTGGTACGATCCCGATATTCTCAAGGCACTCGAAGCGGTCATCGGCTTTGAGGAGGCATTTGAGATTCAAGAAGTCAAACTGAAGGATCTTACGACCTCAATGACATTGGCGGATGATGTGACCACGGAGGATGGCGTCATGTTGGTTGGGAAGGGGCAGGACGTGACGTCCTCAGTGTGTCAGCGCCTAAAGAACTTCGCCCGCAAACGCAGGATCAACGAACCTATTCGCGTTCTCGTACGAACCGATATGCGCTCTCCCGTAACCGCGCGAGCGCAGGCAAATTGGAGAAGATGATATGAGCCACACCGTACTTCTGGTTGATGATGAACCCAACGTCTTGGACGGACTGACTCGCGTTCTGCGCAAGGAGCCGTACGAGATTCTGACTGCCAACTCAGCCGAGGAGGCCGCCACGCTCCTGGAGAATCACAGCGTTGATCTCATCGTCTCTGACGAAGAGATGCCCGGCATGTCCGGAACAGAGTTTCTTGGCAGGGTTGCTGAGCAATACCCAGATACTGTTCGCATTGTCCTCACCGGCCATCCCACGCTGCCCGCTGCACTCCGCGCCATTAACGAAGGGAAGGTGTACCAGTTCTTCACCAAACCCTGCAACGAGATCGACCTTGCGATAACGATCCGTCGCGCCCTCGAACAAAAGGACCTGCTCGCAAAGAGCCGCGACCTGCTCGAAGTCACGAAACGACAGTCGGCGCTTATTGACGAAGCGAGGCTTACTCGCCGCTTGCGCGGTGCCAGGCCTCAGGATCGTGCAGCGACCCTCGCGAAAGAAGGCAAGCCCGCTGATGCTCGCGAGCTGCTTGACGAAATTGACGGCGCGGTGCGCAACGGCAGGGAACTCCTGAGAGAGGTTCGGAACGGAGCCAACCTCCGATCCGACCCAGTTGGTGGCAATGATCCGCAAGTATGTGGGGCGCACACCGGAAGAGACTGACTCCGACAAGAACGGGGCACATGGCTACCAGCCCTCTTTGCGCGGTTACCGCATCTTGCTTGCCGAAGACAATCCCACCAACCAGGTCCTTGTGACGGGGATTCTCAAGAAGTCGGGTGTGGAGGTCGCCGCCGTCGAAAACGGGAAGCTCGCCGTTGACGCGGCCTTGGCTGCGCGCGATGAAGGCAAACCGTTCGATGTGATCCTGATGGACATCCAAATGCCTGTGATGGGTGGCTACGAGGCCGTACCGCTGCTACGGCAGGAAGGCTACACCGGGCCGATCATCGCGCTGACGGCCCACGCGATGGAGGGCGACCGGGACAAGTGTATTCGGGCGGGTTGTGATGATTATGTGACCAAGCCCATCCACCGGGCAGCGCTTTTCGACGCGATTCGCAAGTGCCTGCCCGGAAAAGCGTCTGCCACGGGGAACATAATCGTCAGTGATCAGTCCGGCGACCCGGACATGCGTGAACTGATCGAGCAATTCGTTGACCGACTTCCGGAAAGGGTCGCCGCCCTCGAGCAGGCCCTTACTGAGCAGGACATCGAGGCGCTGGCCACGCTCGGCCACCAGCTCAAAGGCACCGCCGGCAACTATGGCTTCATGCCGATTTCCGAGGCGGCAGCCGCATTGGAACGGAGCGCCAAGGCCAGGCACGGTATCGATGAGTTAAACAAAGGGGTGCAGGCGCTGGTTGATCTGTGTCGTCGCGCCCGGGCAACTGCGGAAACGTCCCAAACATGCGGCGCCGGCGAAGTGGGCAATTCCGCTCAAGAGGAGGTGGGTCTGTGACAGTTTAGGCGGACGTGTTTTGGTGTGTAAGCAGTCCCGGAGGCCTGTCTGCGTGCGTACACGCACAGGCAGGGACGGAAGAAAGTAGCCCAGGGCGCGAGCCCTGGGATGTGAGGCCACCTGTAACCGGAAAGCCCCGTATCCATGAAGA
>JBARRC010000803.1:0-1630 GCA_049644045.1 Phycisphaerae bacterium | reverse complement strand
GTGCAAGTACTTCTTGCTCCCGCCCGGACAAGCACCATCGGAACTGGTCTACCCCGTTTGGACGCAGGATGTGAAAAGATCCATGCAGGTGGTGGATGGAAGGTACTTCGAGATCACGCCGATCTCTTTCGAGTTCGTTCCCACGCTGAACTGCATCCACCGCTGCCACGAGTGCGCCTACAGGGTTCCGAAAGAAGCCATGGGATTGTGGCAACACAATGATTTCGCCAACACTTTTCACATGGACATGCCAACGATGCGGCGGCTGCTAGACAAACTCAAAGCTGCCGATATCAACGAGGTTCTTTTCACGGGCGGAGGAGAGCCTCTCCTGAATCGCGGCACTCCGGAAGCGATGAATTATGCCACGGAGATCGGCATCCCTCGGGTGGGCCTATACACCAATGGGGCACTAATAACCCCCGCCAGCGCCCGGGCTGTTCTCGCGGCAGCACCGGCGTACATCAGGGTCAGCTTGAATTCCGGAACGCCGGGAGTCTACCGTCAGCACCATAACCCGCTAGACTCGGCCATCGATTACTTCGAGCGGACGCTAGAAGGAATCGAGTTCCTGGCCAAAGCCAAACAGACCTGCGGTAGCAAGAGCTCTCTCGGCATCTCGTATCTCGTCGACGCCAACAACGTTGGGGACGTCACCGAAGCCGCACGCCTAGTGGCGAAAACCGCCGGCCGATACGACGGCATGGTCAATTACATGCGGTTTACTCCGTCGGTCAACTATTACGGACTGAAGCAGCATAGACAGGACATGTTCAAGGCAGCGGTTGCCAGGATAAAGAACGAAGCAGTTCCGATCCTCAAAGAAGCAGGGATCGGTGCGCCGGTATACGACCATCGTTTCAATGGGCTCTATGAACCGAGGACATATACCCAATGTCTCGCGTCGGGATGGTACGGAGGTCTCGGCCCAGGCGGAGTCTTGTACTGGTGCTGTGAGAAACTGTTCCATCCTGATTTCTCTTTCGGTTCTCTTCTCGACAAATCGCTGGCTGAGGTATGGGCCGGTCCAGAAAGAAGAGCCGTTGCGCAGCATGTCAGTGAAGCCGTCCTTGGAGGCACGTGTTCCCCCTGCCCCGTCGTATGCAAGCCGCACGAGCACAACAAAGTCTTCGCACAGGTGGAACGTCTCAGAGCTGCGGGAAAGATCGCTATTGTGGCGACTTGGCTACAACAGATACACGAGCTGAAGAGACACCAGTTGCTGGAGCCGACACTGTTCAACTTCAATAGTCAGTGCGAACAACAATCATGATTGCTGTTGTGCTGTCGGTCGTTTTTGTTGAGAAATATGTGTAGCCCGCCCGAATTCCTTGTCCTTCTGTGTCCACTGGTGTACCTTGGTGTCACTCTATGTCATGCGTCGAACGGCGACGCATACGAAATGTGGTGTTTTGACCGTTTAGAGAGGGTAGCCCGTACAATCGATTCCCCCCGCCTCCAATCCGTAACTACCGCTCCCGCCGCAGCTTGCGTGCGTCCCATGCACGGTTTGTGGACTATGTTGAGTACCGGAGATCGCTTTGTCTGCTCGCCGGAGCCGTGAAAGCGCTTGTCGCGTAGGCACGAGGTCATCAACCGTGCTGCCGCCACGGGTTTCGGCGTGTACGCC
>JBARRC010000802.1:0-3227 GCA_049644045.1 Phycisphaerae bacterium | reverse complement strand
TTGTTGTTGTTGGGTTCTCACCTGTATGGACGAAGCACGTGGTTGTTTGGACGACAGAATAATCCTGGCGGTCAACCCAAATGGGTGGGAAAGGGGTCAGGAGCCTTTTTCGGGTTTAGAGCTGCTGGGCTATCCTGGGGTCGGGGATAACAGGGTTGTGGGATCGCTGGGAATCAGGTTTTGGGCTTACCTGGACACGTTGGTCTGATAAGATAGAGCGTACGCTGGGCGTCATTTCAAGGACTCGGGAGAAGAGACATGTCGAGAAGAATCGTTATTGCGGTTGCATCAGGCATTCTCGGGATCGCGTCGATCGCCAGAGCAGGGGCGGTTCTTGATCTGGTCCCGGACGATCCCAGTCCGTATTACGGCGGCGAGTCGTTGACGGTTGATTTCTGGCTTCATAACGAGGAGTCGTTCAACGTCGCGCTGAATTTCTTGCGCCTGGACTTCTCCGACTCCAATGTCAGGTTTTCGCTCGACTCGACGTTCGCCTTTGATTTTAGCTCGGTTCCGCTCGGTGACCTGGGCTATAGGGCAGAGCACCACCCCGACCTGCCGGTTCCCTGGACGTGGAATACGGATGACTGCGTCTGCCCCGACGCCCGTCTGCACCTTCCGGCGAAGGGTTCGCTCCACATCGGGAGCATCGGCGTGGAACTCCCGACCGACCCGGGACTTTATCTTCTCGATGTCTTGAACGCCGATGAGCCGGACGAAACGCTCGGCGCCAAGTTCGGAAGTTGGCGCGCCTATGACGGGGACGTTACCGGGGGCGTTTTTGGCTTTGTGGTGGTCCCCGAACCGGCTACGCTTTCGCTTCTGATCCTTGGCGGTTTCGCTGCACTGCGCCAGAGGCGCGGGGCGAGTAAGGGAGTCTCGAAGTCGTTCCCGAGCCTGCGACGCTATCGTTGCTCGCGCTCGATGTGCTGGGAATCGTACGGCGCAGGGGATCACAAAGACTCAAGATTAGGAGGAGTGATATGTTCCCGAAGCTAACTATGATTATTGGTCTGTTGGGCGTGGCGTCCGTGGCTCAGGCCGGGGCGGTGGTTGAGTTGGTCCCGGATGATCCAGGGCCATATTACGGCGGAGAGTCGTTGACGGTCGATTTCTGGTTGCACAGCGACCGTCCTTACGACGTTCGACTGCGGAGCGTTCAGTTTAGCTTTTTGGACACCGATCCCGCGCTACGACTTGATCCGACCTTCGTGTTCGATTTCAGCTCCCTTGCCGCGGGCGACGAATACGCGTTGACCTTTCCCGACCTGCCGATTCCACGAACGGGGCGTTTCATCGACTGCCTATGCCCCGAGCGCTACTTACTGCTCCCCGGTGACGGGTCTTTACACATCGGCGCGCTCGGGGTCGAACTTCCAACGGATCAAGGTGTCTATCGTCTCGACGCTCTTAACGGCGATGAGCCGGATGCGCTGCTCAGTGCGTACATACTGGCGATTTACACGGATCCACATGAGCTGTGGCGGGCTTTCACTGGCGACATAACCGGCGGCGCATACGACTTTACCGTGGTTCCGGAGCCCACGACACTCTCATTTCTCATACTCGGCGGACTGGCGCTGCTGACTATCCGGCGAACAAAGAGTACTAAACCCCTCCGCGCGGGCATTTGCGCGCTGATCGTTGTACTGGGATTCGATTTGACCGTGATGGGGCAGCCGGCGCTCATTCCTGGCGAGAAGCTGACACTGAACGTCGATTCAGGTCCCGTCTCGGCGACGGCAGCAGAGACTGATGACCCTGTCGTTGTGTTCTCTGAGGTGGTTTCGGTGGAAGGGGCGCCGTGGCTACGCTTGCATCTCGCTGAAGTCACCCTCGCCGGGGTACCCCATGACGAAAACGAGTCGTTCTTGCGAATCACGTCGCAGGAAGATGGCGCTGTGCAGGTCCTTGATTCTTTTGCGCTGACCAGGTGGAAGAATACGAGCGCCTACTTCAACGGAGACAGCGTTCTTGTGGAACTCCTGGCTTACGCGGGGACCGGCGAGAACCGGGTCGTCATCGACAAACTCCTAGCGGGTAGTCAAAACAAGGGCGAGCCCGAGCATGGCATGCGCTCGAGCAGCATGGATTGCGAGGTTGACGACCGCACCGCATCGGAGGACCCGCGGGCGGGGCGGTTTGGCGGCCCTTTACCGGTGAGATTACGGACGGAACTTGTGACTTTACTGTCATCCCGGAACCCGCGACGCTCTCGTTGCTCGCGCTCGGCGGGTTGGGAATCGTACGCCGCAGGGGATCACAAAGACTCAAGATGAGGAGGAGTGATATGTTCGCAAGGCTTGCTGTGATTGCTGGTTTCTTCGGCGTGGCGTCCGCGGCCCACGCCGGCGCGGTTGTTGAGCTGGTCCCGGATGATCCCGGTCCATATTACGGTGGCGAGTCGTTGACGGTCGACGTGTGGTTGAACAGCGCTGTATCCTTCGACGCGCCGCTAATTCGGGTTCAGTTCGACTTCAGCGACACGTCCACAGGGTTATTGCTCGACCCAACGTTCGTTTTCGACTTCAGCTCGCTCGAGAGCGACATCAACGCGTATGGCGTGTATCCGGAACTCCCCGTCCCGTGGACCTGGAACCCACTTGAGTGTGTCTGTCCTGAGCTTTTTCTGCACCTCGGCCCTGATGAGCCGCTACACATCGGAAGTGTCGGCGTGAAACTTCCCACGCACCCCGGTCTGTACGTACTCGATGCGCTCAACGCCAATGATCCAGATATTCTTCACGGGGCGCAGATTGTCACCACGGTCCCAGGTGCTTGGACTGCATTCGATGGCGACATCACCGGTAAGCCTTTCGGGTTTGTAATTGTTCCTGAACCCGGAATGCTCTCGCTGATTGTCCTAGGAACGTTGGTAGTCATGTGTAAGAGGCACCACCGACCACGATCCCCCCGTCAGTTCCTCCAGATGGTGATATACGCTGTATGTGTGTGCTTCCTGACTGGCGCACGATCAATGGCTGAGCCGGCCCCTATACCGAGCGAACCGGTTGAAGTCAACGTGGCTTCCGGGGGCGAGCATGTCCCATCGACAGTTGGAGGTTTGATGGCGACTCGTAGTCTCACAGGTTATCCAACCTGAGCATGTCCCATCGACAGTTGGAGGTTTGATGGCGACTCGTAGTCTCACAGGTTATCCAACCTTGCGTTCCTGGGCAACCTCTTCGCTTTCCGCAGAGTCATCGAGATAGCTCTTGAGCATCCAC
>JBARRC010000801.1:0-1924 GCA_049644045.1 Phycisphaerae bacterium | reverse complement strand
ACGACGTGGTACTACTATAATAGTGACGGCAACGTGACGGAGGTCTTCACGGTAAAGGAAAACCCGGAGCCGGGCGAGCCGCAGTCCTCGCTTACGCGGTTTACGTATGCCATCAATGGCCAGGCTGTCACGTACGTCCTCGGCGAGACGTGGGGCAACGGGCAGGAGTACGACATCACCTACGCCCGCGAGTTCCGGTATGATGGAGCCCGCCAGCGCTATTTGAACCGGGAACTCGACCCGGACGACCTGGAGAATGGCTTCATCACGGCGGTGTCCGAGACCTGGTCCGACTACGACGGTGATGATATCTACGGCGACTACATGATCGACGGCCAGACAGCTACCAACATTCGCTCGTTCGAGCCGGGAATCGCGAAGGTCGATCCGTGGACGAATACCGGGAGCGCGAACACGAGCTACTACCACACCAACCAGATCGGCACGACGCGCTTGATGACCGATTCGGGTGGAACGGGCGTCTCGCCTGCGACGTATACAGCTTTCGGAGAAATTATTGCTGGCGAGAGTGACCGCTACGGCTACGCCGGTAGTTGGGGATATCAGACCCACCAGGAGTTTCCTTATCTGCATGTCGGCGCGAGGTACTATGATCCCGCCACTGGACGATTCTTGCAAAGGGACCCGATTGGCATCCGAGGCGGGTTCAATGTGTACGTGTATGTCTATGGAAACCCGATGATCTTGGTCGATCCCACGGGCGAGTTCGGGATTCCTGGGTTTGAGTTCAACGGTGAGTGGGCGGACAACTTTTGGAGCGATTTTGGGAAAGGCGCTGCGGCGACCGCTGACGGCTTCATCCCGTTTGTCGATCCCTTCAAAAAGTACTACAATCCTAAAATTGACCGTGGCACAAAATGGAGCAAGCGAGGCGGTAAATTCGCCTACGTGTGTATCCAGGGGCCTAGAGCGTTACGCAATGCTAAGAGCTTGCTCAACAAGCTTCGCTCTCCGAACCCTCCGCCTTTTGTGTCCCCTTTCGGACCGCCAGGGAAGGGTCCGTTCTACGGTGGAGGCCAGGTTTGGCCTGGTGGATGAGTTTGGTAGTGCGCGACTGCGTACGAACGGGATCCGTGTAAGATGTCTCGCATATGTATCTTCGTCCCACAGAAATAAGCGAGTGCAGCTACTGGTGTAACCCACCGTCACAATTACGGATACCACCAAGATCAATTGGACGTTAACCATGGAAGAACCGAGTCGGACAGCGGCATTGAGGGTGTGCGGTACGGGGATCCAGTTTGCTGCGGCACTTTTTCTCCTGGGCGGTCTGTCTGGATTCGTAATCCGCCTGGCAACCGGTGAATGGCCAGAGTTCTTGGACCACCACTTGTCTCCGGTGGTTAGCGCCTTGGTCTTGACACTGCTAACAGTTTTCAGCGTAACAGCGATCTTACTCGGCCAGAAGACAAAGGAGGGCAACCTACGCGCGATTAAGTGCCTTACCCTGATGAGCTGGGTGGTTTTCGCATCTTCCCTATTCCATCTTTTCGCTACTGGGCGTGGTTGGTACGAGATGTTGCTTTGCGGGTTCCTAGCGGTGGACTCCCTTGTCGCGATGGCCTACGGGGATGACAAAACCAAAAAAGGGGCCAGGTTGATTTAGGGAGAAAAGGGGTCAGGAGCCTTTTCTGGGTCGGACGGGCGCAGCTTTCCCGACGTTTACGCAGAGTGGACCGTTCCTGCGGACGGCTACTCACCCAAGGGCGAGTTGCTGGAGATGAACGTGGTTCTTACCGTCGGTGGGGACGAGTCCACCCGGGATCACACTGCGGTCTACGACGACCTCGGGCGGCTGACCAATAGCGCCATCAGCTCCAGCGAGACGGGCTACTGGATCGACCGCGGGTTTACGTATAGCCACGACTGGACGACCGGGGAGTATTGGCGTACGGGGCCGGAT
>JBARRC010000800.1:0-1664 GCA_049644045.1 Phycisphaerae bacterium | reverse complement strand
GCCCAGTTGCCCCACGGTGTCCACCATCTGCCGCAGAAGCTCGGCCTGCTCCTGCCTGGTCAGCCTCTTCCTCGCCTTTGCCGCCATTGTGGGCGAGGGACACCGCCTCTTCCTGTGCCTCGGCGGTTTCCAGCACCTTAGAGTCGATGTGCAGGGTCAGCTCCGGTTTGGCCAGCTCGTCGATGCGAATCTTGCCGTGGTCGAACGCATATTTGATCCGCGCCGCGGTCTCTGTCCGGTTCGCCACGCTAATCAAGACGGGTGGCACCTTGTGGCCCATCTCCCGCCACTGCTTCGCGGTCTCCAGCCAATCCTTGCCGAGCAGGTAATAGCCGTTGGTCACCAGGTCAGGTATCGGCTCGTGTTCCTCGGCCTTGCGGTTCAGGTCGTCCTTGACCTCGTCGTCCATGTAGATGTGGTACAGCCGGGACTTGTATTCCTTCGTCATCTTGCCGTCGTCGCGGACGACCACGCGCGGTGTCTTGACTAGCCCCGCCTCGATGGCATCGTTCAGGCCGAAGTCGCTGACGATCCAGCCGAAGAGGGCCTCCTCATACGCTTTCTTGCCGGACGGCGCGAATGGTGTCGCCGAGAAGTCGAAACAGGTCAGGATGCCACGCGCCTTGTTAATCCGGTCCAGCCCGCCGACCCACTTGGTGGCCTCTTCGATGTCGGCCTTGCTCACCCCGGCAACCTTTGACTCGGCCGGAACACGCCAGGCATGATGCGCTTCGTCGTTGATGACGAGGATGTTGCGTGCGCCGGCCATCTCGCCCAGCACCTCACGAACATACGCTTCGTCGCTCAGAGCCCCTCGTTTGTCCACGCTCCGCTTTCTGGTGATCTGCTCTTCAGTCTCCCAGTTAAGCACATGCCAGTTGCGGACCCGGATGCTGCCCAGACGCAGCTTCTCGACCAGCCCCGCCGGGACGATGTTGAATTCGTCGTAGTAGTTGCCGGGGTTGTCTGGAAGTAGTACCTGCAACCGGCTCCGCACCGTCAGGCCCGGCGCGACCACAAAGATGTTCTTGCTGAACCGCTTGTCCTGCGGGTAGGTTACCTTGTTCAAGACCTGCCACGCGATCAGCATGGCCATCACAATGGTCTTGCCGCTCCCGGTCGCCATCTTGGCGCAGAGGCGGCGGAAGGCTCCGCCGTCGCCGGGAATACCGATCCCCTGACGCTCAGCCGGTGACGCATCGGTCAGCCAGATCAGCGTCTCGATAGACTCAAGCTGGCAGAAGAAGAACCGCCGATCCCGCCGCTCTTCCGGGTCGCGCCAATGTTCGAGCAGCCGCTTGGTGATTCCGGAAACGCCCGGATACCCAGCCTCGCGCCAGGCTTTCACGCGCGGACGAATCTGATTGACCAGCGGCAACTCGACAAACATGCCGGGGTCGTCGAACGCCTTGGAACCGGGCGTCGCCACGATATACCCAGCCGGCCGCCGCCCGTCCTTGCGCTCGAACATGCGTACTTCGCGGTCGTAGCTCCAATACTCCGACGGTTCGCCATACGGCGAATTGATGATGAGCTGGTCGATCTGGAATTTGCGCTTAGCCATAATCCGCTTGACTTCCGCCGTCCCAACTCCGACACTTCATCCAAGCGCCACTAGCAGCCGAAAACCGCGATGATGTCGCGGAAACCCTTCGGGGTAGCCC
>JBARRC010000799.1:0-3282 GCA_049644045.1 Phycisphaerae bacterium | reverse complement strand
ATGGGTGCCGACGTTGATTAGATCACCCCGCTTGACATAGAAGTCGGGGTCTTTGCCCGCAAAGATCCGATCGAGGTCTACCTGGATCATCTGCTCGCGCCGCCCGAGCCGTCGATAAATGGTGCATCGGTCCGGCCAGGCAAGGCTCGACAGACCGCCGGCCGCCGCAATCGCCGCCTTCAGGGTGATCGGTTCGGCATTGAAAGCGAAGGTCCCGACCCGGTTCACCTGACCCATCACATAATAGACGCCGATTTCACCGCTGACGACCCGGATCACATCGCCCGCGCGGATGACGATGTCCACCTCCGGATCGCCGGAGCGCAAGGAGTCAGCCGGAATGCGAACGATTCGGAACGTAGTATCGCCGGCGATGCGGGACCAGTTGACCGCCGGGGTGGCCGTGTCGAACGTCGGTGGCCCGGGAGGCAACGGAGCGGTGTCGCTCGAACGTGCCTTATGAGCCGGATTGGGAACGAACTTGCCGTTAACAAAAATATAGGGCTGCGTCGGGTCCGGCTCCAGCAACTCCGGGATGTCTTTGACCGATGGTTGGCTTTCGGGCGGTTCTTCGTTCTTGTCAGCAGCCACGACTGCGTCGATCAAATCCTGCTCGGCCAACCGAGCGGAGGGCCGGTCGGCATTCTCCGGTGGTTCTAAGAAGTAGGGTGGGCACTGCCCACCTGAGACAGCTGTTGACACCGCCCCGAGCTGAGCTTCTCCGGATTCCTCGTCCGCGGAATCGGGTGTGGTTTCTTCCAGGGGTTCCAATGCCCCGGCCGAAGGGCTCTTTCGCTGGTAAGTCCACGGCGGCTCATCGTAGCGAAACACATAGATGTCCGTGACAAACTCGTTGAGTCCACCGACCTGATTGATGGCTTCGAGAATGCGGAGGTCCGGCCGCCGGATCGGGAATGTGCCAGCCCGTAGCGGCGCGCTGTCAGCGGCGCTGACGCCGATTCCGAAGATCGAATAGGTCGCGCTCTGGAGATATACCGGATTGATGGTCACCGATGGATCACGCAGGATGTCATGCTCTTGCAACGCATCCACCAGGGTGCGTTCGAACTCGGGTACGGTCAGCCCGGCCGCGTCCACGCGCCCCACCACGGGCAGGTTGACATACCCAATCGAGGACACCACGGCCTGCGCTTGATAAGGAATCAGTCGTTGACGCAGCTCATAGATCTCAACGGCCAGGGTATCGCCGGGCGAGATAGGGTATTCTTCGGCGCGGACGATTAAGTCTTCCGGCGACGGACAGACGGCACCGGGAATGCCCGGCGGTGCATCTTCAAGAGTCAGCGACGTGCGGATCTCCAGGGTGGCTGTTCGATCGAAGGCACCGAGCACCGTCGGATCGAGCCAACTGTTCATGATCGAGTTGCATCCCCCCGACGGGACCAGTAGCGATACCACCACACCGGTCGAGAGTAGCCACCGCGACGCCGCACGGTACTGCCATATGTTGCTTGCCAATCGCGCCCTCCCGCTGAAGACCACAACCCACCACCAGCCGCCAGCCGGGCTCCGTAACACCCGGCAGAACAATGATTCTTGATGCGCTCGCCGCATCGTTATCGGCTCGCCTGCGATAGTCGGTTTAGGCGGCTCGATGGCAGCTTACCCCTTTGTGGCGTTCTTGACGAGTGAATCATCGGCTATAATGCCGAGGTCGCCACCTTGCTATGGGCTTGCTGCGATCGCCCGCACCGTGGAAGAGGAGCCCTCCGAGCGATCTGGTTTCTAGCATAACCTGTTGTTTTGGAAATACTTACGACTCGTCCCGTTCCGCTACGCCGCCGGCTCCGTGCACCTGCGGTTGCATCGGTTAATATTGCAGGCGCGTCGACTTTGAGGCGTAAGCGAACGACCCGACAAAGGAGTTCCAATTGCCATGATGCGGTTTCGATTACTTCCCTTCCTGATTGCCATCGGCGTCCTGGCCACCGGATGCATCGAGCTTCGACTCGCCCTGCAAGACATAGTCGATGGCCCAACCGACGGCAGCTCGCCCACTGACGGCACCGATGGTGAACCCGCCGACGATGCCGACGGGAATGCCCCCATAGTAACGCTTCATGCCTCGAACACTACGCCGCAAGTAAACGAGGAGGTCATCCTGACCTGTTCGCTTGTGAATAGTGACACCGGGCCAGCCACCTTCGACTTCCAGCCGGCGGACGGCCGCCTGTTCGTCGACCACGCGCGGGGAAGCGCTTCGTTCATCGTCGAGGAAGCCGACGTCAGTGTGGCGATTACGCTCACCTGTACAGCCACCAATAACAGCGGCACCAGTGAGCCGTCCAACGAGCAGGTGATCACACCTACTTCGCTGGCGTGGCCGTAGTGCTCTGTTACACCTGGACTGAGGGGTGGCATGCCCAAGCCCGTCGAAGACGGGCGCCGGCGGCGCTGTGCCGAGAATCCTTTCTCGGCACCTGCTGGAGGACCGAGAAGGGATTCTCGGTCCAGCGAACTTGGCCATGCCACCCATCACATTGTGGCGTTAGGGGCACGACCGATGCGTTGCGCGGACCCGCCCTTACATCCGCTACCTTCAGCCAAAACCCCCACAGTGTCGCCATCAGGTCACACAGGCCGGCAACCGGCGATATTATCAGCCCGTGCGCACGTTGCGCGGCATCGCGGAAGAGGGCATTGGACCTGCTACCAGGATTACTGCGTGCGGTACGACTATCGCGTTACCGGAGTGGGGCAGAAGCGTCGTGTATTGGTCCATCATCTACTGGTTCTTCCCGCGGAAAGCCAAGATCGCTTTTCTGACGCTGATGGTCTACGCGGCCTTGTGCTGACTGAGCACCTCGCTGTCACCTAGTCTTGATGCATCTTTTCCGCGCGGCAAAACGGCCGGCGAATACCACCGGCCGTTGACTTCGCAGTTGCTTCACTCGGGCTTTGCCCCGAGCGCTTCCAATCGCTGCAGCTCAGGCGACGAGCGTCTTGATATCCTCGGGCGTGATTCTGCTCGCCTTCCTATCGAGCTTTCTGCTTAGCCAGCTCATAACCGCGGGTGTGTAAGGTGGGGTGCCCATCTTGACCATTTGCAGCATCCGTGCGTCGCGCCGCGTCCGTTCCTTGGTCTTGACGATTTCATTCCGCGCCTTCGTCTCGACGGCGTCGCTGCGCCTTCTTTGTCTTAGTTCACTTCGTCGTCCCATGGCGCACACTCCATTGCCGGATGCACGAAAGCGGGCAATTGTGGTGAGTTCCACCTGCGAGGTCAAGACGTCCCCTCTTAAAAAATGACCTTTATTGCAG
>JBARRC010000798.1:0-1959 GCA_049644045.1 Phycisphaerae bacterium | reverse complement strand
ATATAGTGGTGTAGATCACTTGTTGTCACATAGGGTTCACTAATTGTCGCATACCGAAGATTTCTATAAACTGCATGCCCAACCCGAAATCGATGTCCGCATGTGACGCAAAGCGCGCCGTCCGTCAAACCCATACTGCCTTGGACTCGGACGCGCGCGCGAACGAGATCGGGGTATCCACACTGTGGACAACGCATCTTCTCGGTGTTATCCGCGAACCTATTCAAATCTATCTCTGCCCAACAGTTACCAAGTTAGTGTTTATCGTCACAGTGCAAATCCGTTTACTATACCTGCTCCAGTGCCTATTATAATCTTCACAGCTGCGCCAGTCGGAAGAAGCACTACAGAGCATGCTATGGCGGGAGCTCTGAGAATCCTTCGGGCGGTTCTGACTTTGCGCGGATTATCTAACCACGAATGCCGACCACCAGTGATCCAAACGAACCCGCTGCCAACACTTCCCCAGAAGTCCAAACCGTGTGGATCGACGAAGATCAACGGGCTTGCGTCTGCGTACAGGTACACATTGAGTCCGCCATTGATCCCGATCGGATCACGTTGGAGGAACCGCCCGGTGGCGGGGTCGTAGTAGCGATGGCCGACGTGCAGGTACGGTAAGTCGTCGTGGGTCTGATACCCGTAGGCGCCAGCGTAGCCGTAGCGGTCGCCGGGGCCGCTCATCGCGCCGCTGACGCGCTCGCCGAAGGCGGTGTATGTGGCAGGCAGGATGCCTGCGCCACTGGAGTCAGTCATCAACCGCGTCGTGCCGATCTGGTTGCCGTGGTAGTAACTCGTGTTTACGCTCCCGGTATTCGTCCACGGGTCGACCTTGGCGATTCCCGGCTCGAACGAGCGCAGGTTGGTGGCCGTTTGACCGTCGATCATGTAGTCGCCGTGAACTTCATCACCGTCGTAGTCGGACCAGGTCTCGGACACGACCGTGATGAAGCCATTCTCCAGGTCGTCCGGGTCGAGCTCCCGGTTCAAATAGCGCTGACGAGCACCGTCGTACCGGAACTCGCGGGCGTAGGTGATGTCGTACTCCTGCCCGTTGCCCCACGTCTCGCCGAGCACGTACGTGACCGCCTGGCCATTTATGGCATACTCGAGCCGCGTAAGCGAGGACTGCGGCTCGTCTGGCTCCGGGTTTTCCTTTACCGTGAAGACCTCCGTCACGTTGCCGCTCCCCCATCAGGAAATAGGTGATTGTCACCCTTTCGTCCTATATGCCTACTTGTGCTTGATTCTGTGCCAAAGCCAAATTGCTGGTCGAGATTCGTCAATCACAGCGTCGGGAGCATTAGCACGGACATACTTTAAGATCGTATCCCTTAGTTCCTTTTGATGTCTAAACATATCTGGTATCTCGATGTTTCTAGTCTCCGACCAAACATGTACCGACCTCCGTGGTCCTGCCGGGGTAAGACGCTTTACTTCGCTCCACCGGATGTATCGTGAACGAACGATCCCATGGTAATTAATACCCTCATTCGTAATATTCACTTTGACACGACCAAGTCCCACAAGGAAAATACATCCTGCAAAAAAGAGAGCATGGAAAAACAGAATTGCTTTATCTTGGAGCTCGAACGTCTCAACCTTCGAGAAGAGTTTCCACTCAATAACGCCTGTCGCATAAAGAACGACGTATCCCCAAAAAACAATGCCCAACAGTCCGAGTACCGGTATAGCCAGTACTACTCTATACTGTCGCGATTTCATACTGGGATCACTCATCTTCCGGTAACAAAGGAGTTCTTCTTCGTACGCAAAAGTGTGCATGTTGGAAGGCTCTCTATTGTGTTTGGTCACAATGCTTGACTGCCTTGTTCTTTATCATCGACTAGGAGAAGCTCAGCCACCGGGACTCGAACGCCGTGGGAGTCGCTTTATGGCTCCACACATTGCAGCGGGCAGTTCCATGAAATACGTATTCACACCCCCCGCGGCCAGTCC
>JBARRC010000797.1:0-8267 GCA_049644045.1 Phycisphaerae bacterium | reverse complement strand
GCCGGGGAAGTGAAACGCTTGGCTGACCAGTCTCGTCAGGTGGATTGCGTTGAAGGTGCTCCACCTCGCGGTCATCGATCGTAACGCGCGTCTGGTCAGGATCGGAAGCGTAGAAGGTCAAACCGTCCAGGTCCCCCGGTGTCAGTGGTCCGACACCACCGTCGCCGCTCGTTTGTAGATCTATTTGCAGGCCACGACCGCTGCGCCGCGCGCTGACGGCGAGTTCGCATGCCGCACGGCGGAAGCCCAACAGACGTCGCGTGGTCGTGACCAGCACTTTCCCGTCGTGGTACAATGCGGAAAGATGCCGAAGCGCTTCGAGCGTCGGTCTGGTGAACGGCTTCTCCCGCCGGTGGATTTTGCCCAAATGGGTATACAGGATGCAAACACCGCGGCGCGCGAGCAGCCGCTGCAGCATGGCCGGGGTGAGCGCCTCAGCCAATCCGTCGGCGGTGGCAGCGCGGTCGACGCCACCCCAGTACGGGTTCGATCGGATGAATTCGTACAGGGGACGGCCGTCCCGCAGAGAGGTCCGGCGCAGCACCTTGTTGGGACCGTGCAAGGCATATTTGGAATAGCCGCATCGACCCAGCGCCCCTTTCAATGCCTCTTTGGCGACTGTTTGGATTGAACCTGCCGCGTGTCGCGGGTTGGCAATGCCGCGGAGACTTCGCCGGACCTCTTGACCGATGACACTGGTCACTCGGCCGCGCCACACGTACTTGATGCCATAGTCGCATGTAAGATCGGCGTGATAGGCTTCCGAGCCCGGCAGATCACCCAATCCCTTCATGATGTCCGCACCGAAGTTCGACGGCGCGACTGCGTGGTCGATCCACACTTCCAATTGGCAATCGTGCCGGGCGAGTTCCTCCAGAGCACGACCCGCGTGGCTCCGTGTGGTGGCCAGGTCTCCGTAGGAGTGGAGGCAGTCGATGTGGCCGCTACGAATGAGGGCGCGTACCATCTCGCGGCCGGTGTCATCGGTGTTCCAATAGGCAAACTGCTCGGGCGGCATGTCGAAGTAGATCGTATTGCCGACCTCCAATCCCACACCCGGGCCTATCGACGTGGTCTGCGTTGTGTTCAGGAAGCGCATGATCTCCCAATAAACCGCGCGATCCGGTGTTTCGTCGAGGTCGCTGCAGATCGCCAGCATCGCACGGTATGGATACGGAACGGCGCGCAGCTTGACCGCTGGACCGAGAACAACTGGGCCGAGAATCCCTTCTCGGTCCTCCGGCAGGTGCCGAGAAAGAATTCTCGGCACAGCGTCTGGAGCATTAGTTGCTTGCCGAACCTGGGACATATCCGCAGTGGAGTTGTGCGTCAGGCACGTGACCGGCAAGCTGCGCCTCATAGACCTCGGCGGTCTTGGCGGCCAGCCGCGCGCAAGAGAATTCCAGCGTGACCCACTCGCGAGCCCGTGAGCCCATCTCCTTTCGCGATGCCTCATCCCGCAAGAGGCACTCGATCCGGTCTGCCATCACGGCGTCATCGCCCAACGGAACGATATAGCCCACCCGGCCGTCAGGGATAATGTGACTGTTATCGGAGACATCGGTCGCGACGACAGGGACCCCGCACGCCATGGACTCCAGCGCGACGTTCGGCGTCCCCTCGAACAGGGATGGAACCACGGTTACGTGGCACACACTGTACAGTGGAGCCACGTCGTCGCGGTTTCCCAAGAGCAGGCAGCGATCGCGAATGCCCAGCTCGTCGACCAGACGATCCATGCGTCGGTTGTACTCATCGGATCCGTGCATGCCGCGGTACAGCTCGGCACCGACGAGCATAAGCCGCACGCGGGGCAGACGTTCGAACAGGCGTTTCGCCGCGGAGAACAGTAGCGGGTGGTTCTTCTGTGCCTTGAAGCTGGCGAACATGCCGACGACCCGCTCATCTTCAGCAATGCCCAATTCGCGGCGGATCGCCTCTGCCGGCTGCGGGGCGAAACGCTCAACGTCCACACCGTTGTGCACTACGCGGTACCTCGACGGATCGTGGCCTAGTGTGTGACTGTTGAACGCAGCTCCGGAGTTGGAATTCGCGATGACCAGGTCGACGCATCCACGCGTGAGCCGGGAGGCGATCAGTTGCCGCCTCTTCAGGCGGTAATCGGTGTTTCGCTCGGAGCTGATGACAACCGGCGTCCCGGCCAGTCGCCCGGCCAGGCGCGCGGCGATATCGGCATCGAACAGGTAGCTATGGACAATGTCGGCGTTCAGCCCGCGGAGCAACCGTGCAAGGCGTGGCACGACCGTGACATCGAACTTGAATGTCTTCCGAATGATGTGCATGCGCCGATCGCGGTCCCGCAACTGAGATGCCAGCGGAACATAGTCCGAGAGCGAACAGACGTGAACGTCGAAACGGGCCGGGTCCATGTGGTTGGCCAGTTCGACGACTTGGCGCTGCGCCCCGCCGTATTCGAGGTTGCTAATCACCTGCACCGCGCGTGGAGACGACACTATGTAGCGTCCTGTCTATACATATCAAGAAAGACCTGCTCAAATCGAGGCATGGCGCGCTCAACCGTATGATTGTCGAGGTAGTATCCCCTGGCGTTTGCCGATGCTTCCCGCCATCGCTCGGGCGAGTCGAGCAGTCCACGTATACCCGAGGCCAGGCCGTTGATGTCGTCCGCCACCGCGCCCATCCTGTGCGAAGCGATTAACCGGTCAGGATCGAAGGTTGAGACCGCCGGCAGGCCGTGACTCCAGGCCTCCAGAAACGTGTTTGGAAACCCTTCGTAGTCGGACGTGCAACAAAGGCAGGCCGACCGCCGATAGAACTCGGGCACACGCTCGCGCTTAACGCCCCCGTGCACGGTCACGTTGGTGATACTTTTAGCCTGCTCCAGCACCTGCCGCGAATAGTCATCCTGCCCCCCCGGACCGACCAGGTCAAACCGCCACTCGGGGCACAGCGTTGCAAGCTCCAACAAGCGATCCGGGCGTTTCTGTGTGCAGACCCGTCCTATCCACAGGATGCGGACGTTGTCGGCACTGGGGGGTTGTGGCAGTTGATGTTCCTCGGCTGCCGTGCTGGGGCACGGCATGGGGATCACCACCGAGTCGAGCCTGAATCCGCTGCGCAGCATCTGATGCTGCATTTGTGTTTGTACGATCACACGGTCCGCGTGCCGCAGCCCGTAACGATAAAGCACACGCTCGCGGATCTTGGGCAAGTCCGGCAGGTGTGGGTCGACGGCTGGATCGTTCGCGACCGAGTAGACAAACTTCCGCCCCCGGCGCCGACACCACAGTGCCACCTGTCCGGTCGCGTATTCGCCGCAGTTGTGATAGTAGAGGTCCGCATCCGCCTGATGCAGTGCCCGGTTCAGACTGGTCCAGCGCGGATGGAGGAACCGGAGCCCCGGAATCCCGGCGTCGCGCCGGCACATCTTAAGCAGGCGTACACCGTCGATCACGACTCCATCGGCCTGACCTTCGTCCCAGGTCAACAAGGTGACCTGATAGCCGCGAGCGGCAAGCCAACGGGCCATCAGGGTTGTCTGCCGTTCAACACCACCGATATGCCCCGTGACGCCGCCGCTAATCGCTCCGTAGGCGAAGTGTGCCACGATGCAGATGCTAGGCTTGTCACGAGGTATCTCACGTGCGATCATAGCGAAGCACCGCCTGGGTTAGGTTGAGACGAGAGTGAGGTGTTCCGCTTCAGTTTAACCGCGAATGCCGGGATCGGTGCCAGCCGTTCGCACCTATTGTGACCCCGTTGACGCCGCTTGGAATATGGCCAGGTCAGCAACATCCACGTCGTTGTCATGATCCAGATCGGTTTGGCCGAACTGCTCCGACGTACACCCGGTGGGCGGTGTGATCACGCCCGGACCGGCCAGGCAATCTGCGAACACGGCGAAATCGTCGAGGTCCACATCCCCGTCACCATCCAGATCGGGTGCAGGCGGTCCGGCCCAGCCGGCCAACCGCGCCATCATCCACCAGAAGGCCCTGCCCTTCAGGTTGCAGTTCAAGTAGACGGAATGAGCGCAGCCACAGGCTATGCAAGTGTTGTCTCCTTCACACAAATCGCTGTCTGCGTGATCATTGCACCAGTCCATAGCCCAGTTATATTGAGTCCCCTCGACCCAATAGTAGCACTCATCATCAGTCGCCTTATCCAGGTAGTAATTTCCGTCCGGATCGTAACTTTCAATGTCCGCAAAATCGAAGAGAACCTTGTTGTTCGCAATGCAGTAATCGCGGACTTGATCATTTCGCAGGTTCAGATTCCCCGTTTCACCGGTTCCGTCGGTGTGCCCGGTCATATAGATGAAGCGCATATTGGGATACTCGATCTCGAACTCTGCCATCGTGTCGAGGTATCGCTGTGTGGTTTCCTCGCTATTGTCCGATTGCTGTCCACACCACGACCACATCGAAAAACCGTAGTTCCCGGTGTCCGCCACGGCGCACGTTCGATCGCACCCGTCCTCGCTGTCCCAGTAGTCTTCCGGCGTGATGTAGCCCTCCGGCGGGTTGCCGTCATACATACGCAGCGCCGGTGGATCCTCTTCCGGGGGCAGCCCCTCGGTGTGAGCGGCTCGCCTGGCAAAACTGTATTTGGGATCGATTGTCTCCAACAACTCCGCGCCGGTGGTAATCTGACTGCCGTGGGATGTATGTGCGTAATGAATCGTGAGAAGCTTGGCCTGTTCGATCCAGTAATCCGGAATCACCTGGAGGTTCGTACACCTATGATCAATGATGATGGCTTCTTGCGCCGGCGCCCTCTCTGCGTATGAGACACACACGCAACCCGTCACAACCACGAACACACGGAATGTCTCACATCTGAAAACGGTAGACACAGCATCTCTCCTCTCGCAATACTCAGGATCAACGTACTCTAATCCTAGATCACATGCAAAGCCTTCGGCAACATCATCTGTCCAATCCACAGGGCATAGCGACTACGCCCCATAAATCCGGCGTTCATCGGCCCTTAAGAGCCTCTTCGCTCTATTTTGGCGCGGACCCCGGCAACCGTCAATTCCTATGAATATCCGTATCGCCGATTCATTTCGCCTGCGACGACGTCAAAGTCTCGTAAGTCCGACATTGTAAGAGCGGAGCGCCAGCGGTCGTCGAGCTGGATATCGGTCGTCGAGTCAAGCCGCATTCCATTGCCGACCACGTGTCGGGCACGCGAACGGAAGCTGTGAAACCGTTGCTGCGGGTCGAGTCCGAGAAACCGGAAGAGGCTTTCGAGTGTCTGATCCGGATCGGTGCAGAGATCCTCGTAGCGCACCTCCGTCCACTGCGACTTGTCCAGGTGATTCAGGATGCACTCGGCCTCCTCGTTGCTGCGGCGCCATTCATGCGCTGCCGCAGCGACCGAGCATCTTATCTCCCTCTTGTGCCCGCTGCCGCCGCCGCGGATCTGTGGGTCGCGTGCATCTGCGAACTCGTCCGGATTGGTGTAGGTCAGGGCAACGGCTCGCCCGTCTCGGACAAGCCGTACCACCTTGACATCCAGCTCCGGGATGCGCAGGAGGTACTTCAACCGTAGGCCGATCTTCGACGAGTCGATAATCATCTGAGCGACGTGCATCTCGCACATGGTCTCCACCAACAAGTAATTCCGGCGCCCGATGTCCGGCAGCCTTCTTCGCCACGTTGGTGAAATCGACAGCGCCGCATCCCGCAGCCATTCCAATGCCTTGCCCCGGTGCAACGGTCGCAGCAACCGACGTGTGTACCAGCTTGCCCCACACTGGATATCCGTACCGGCGTCCGTGATTTCGAACGCGACGCCGCGCTGCGCCATCCGCTCGCTGACCCCTTGCCAGAACTCGCACTCTTTGACGCGAACACCGCATGAGCAGAGATACCGATCCGGGTCACCCAGGGAAGTGGCTTTGAGTTCGCCGACCGTGCACGTTTCCGGGTGCGAACCGAGCAGCATGGCTAACAACGTCGAGCCGGAGTGACTCGCCGCCAGAATGTAAACCAGATGTCCTTTCATATCACACGCAAGGACGCCTGTTGTTTCTCCGTTCGTTCTCAGTGGACTCGTCACCACGTCTGCGAAATAGCGCCGTGTTGTCGAAGCTCGGGTTTATGACTCTCGCCGGATTGCCACCGACGAGGCACTTGTCCTTAATGTCACGGCTCACAACCGAGCCCGCTGAGATTGTGACGTTGTCTCCCACGGTCACCCGTCCCACGATTCGTGCGTGCGGTCCGATCCAGACGTTATTGCCCACCTGTGGGCCTGAACACTGGCCATCTGTCGGGGTCTCCCCCAGGCGCACATGCTGATGAATTGTGCAGTTCTTCCCCAGTCGACATGGCCCGATCACAATTCCACCGAAATGGTAGATATGAAGCCCTTCACCGATCGAGGCCCTCCTGTCGATTTGGATGCCAAATGCCTTTCCCACTGTCCAACTGAGACAGAAGTAGACGCCCAGTAGGCCGCACTTGACCGGCCATAATACTGGATGAACCAGGGTCGAATCGATCCATTGGCCGAACCTGTAGATTACGGTCGTACGGAATCCGTAGGATTTCCTTATGACACGTAACTTCGACGCTGTGGATGAGTTCCCCTTGCAATAGGTCTTCAGGTCTGCTCTCAGATCTTCAAACATCGACCGTATCGCTGGTTTCACACCGTTGCACGCGCCGTCATAACGAGGATTCCCGCTGGGAAGGTCAGAAGAAGCGTCTGCACCCCTTTTCACGATGCGACCCGGATTGCCTTTGACCACACACCTGTCAGGAATACTCTTTCCAACCACGGTTGACCCGTGAATCACAACTCCACTTCCAATCGTTATGTCTCCATATATTACGGTGTCAGGGCCGATCCAGACACGGTCACCTATCTCAGGGCGTCCCCTATCTTTATCCATCCCAATCGTAACCGTGTCATGAATGACGCAGCCGGCGCCCACCTTCTTCGCCCCTACGATAATGCCCCCTCTGTTGGACAGATACAGCCCCGGTCCAATCGTTGGCCACCATGCAAATTTCGTCTTCATCAAGACAACAGAGAGAGGGGATGCCACCCGTTCCGTGTATTTCAGGAGATACCAAAGAAGGCGGCTTCCCGTTCGTTCCTGTCTGGTCTTGATCCAGTACCTGATTCGGTATGCAGCGATGACAAAGAATCCAGGCGATGAGAGCAAAACACGGATCCTACTAGGGGGCCGGTGTCTTGGAGCAGGGCGGTGCAGTTCGACATACCGCTGATAATCACACTTCAGATCGCCAGTCATCTGCGCGAGGGAATACATTGTTCAAGACCAGAAATGCAAGACTCGTCAGGATAGTAGGACCTACTCAGCCAGTATCGCAAGGCTAATCAGAAGCTGCTCGGCAACTATTCTGCGGCCTGCCTCATCCAGGTGTCCCCCATCGAAGGTGTAGGATGGGACGATTCCGTGAAATGTGGTCCCGCCTTCTTCGAATGACGCCTGCTTCCCGTCAAGCGAGGTGGTCTCCCTCTTCGCCAGATCAAATAGGGGTTCTTTTCCTTCATATTCGCTTCTGAGCATTTCATTGAACCGGCTTCGCACGATATTGTCGGCATAACCATGGACCGGCCTGCCGATGATCTTTTTGATCCCGGCCTTGATACCTGTCTGCACTATAGTGTGAGGTACCGTGACGTGGACAAACGCGGTGTCCGGGTACTTCGTCCTCAAACGAGTCATGGTGTTCTTATAGTCACTGAAAACCCCACCGGCATCCGTCCCCGCTCTCACGTCAATGTAACAGAACTTAAAGAAGGCGATATCGACCTTGTCGGCAAGCCCGTTTTCCATATAGTCGGCAAAGGCATCAATCTTTGATTGGGGATCTTTGTTTGTGCCGACCCTGGAATGGCAGAACATCGGAACGGTGAGATCTTCAGGATTATGGGTTTCAACGATGCTCAGCCTGATCCGCGGATGCACTTTCATGATATCCCTGATGCCGTCGACAATGTTGTATCCAACGGACTGGTGACCGAAGTAGATCGTCTTTTGGGACAGCTTCTCCCACGCCGATTCGGGGACGTCCTTCAGTGAAGGGAATGTCACCTGCTCGAATCTCACAGGAGAACCTCTATCGCTCACGAGCACCAGAAACAAGACGCAGATGAAAGCCGGCAGTATAAGGACGGCGCTTCGTGTTTTAGTTCGCTTCCCACGGCAAGTCCACGAATTCATCATGCGTCACTCGAATTCTTCGATCAGGATGGCTGCCTGACGGAGCTGCGCTGCCGTTCGCCGTTTGGAGATAATGTCC